>JAQWQL010000047.1 GCA_029244605.1 Acidimicrobiales bacterium
ACTACGACGGCGCTTCTGGCGTTATCGATTTCCTCGATGCTGGTGAACCAGGAACAGGTATTTACGAAGTGTATGAATATGACGGTGAAGGTAATCAACAAGTAGTTGAAGAACTCACCTTCGAATCCGGTTCAGCACCAGCTGAAGCAGCTCCAGCACCAGAACCTGAAGAAGAACGAACAGCTTCAGACGTTGGAATTACTGAGGACACTATCAAAATCGGTGTCGTCGTTTCCGACCTACAGGGACTTATGGATATCGGATACCCGCTTCCTGCAGCCCTATCAACCGATCACCTCTCAGAACGTTTCACTAAATATTTCGATGAGTGGAATGCAGCAGGTGGAATTAACGGAAGAATGGTTGAAGGTGTTCAAATCACATGGGATCCACTCGATAATTCGACAATGGAACAATCCTGTACCGAAGCAGTCCTTGATGAGCAAGTATTCATGGCTATCAATGCATCTGGTTTCAGCCAGGCATTCATTCCATGTTTCACTGAAGACAACGACACAACATTCTTCTATGGTGAAGTTGCTTCACAAGCAATGATTGACGCAGCACCCAATCGCCTCTTTTCTCTCAATCCACCATCAGAAATCGCTGGTGAGGCAGGAGCTCAACTAATCATAGATCAGGCGCTAATACCAGCAGGTTCTAAGGTAGGGATTCTTGACTCTGTAAACCCTCCAATTGCCGCCGCTGGTGAATCAGCAGCGACCATTCTTGAAGGAGCTGGATATACAACGACGACGATTACAGTCAACACACTTAGCGGTGACAATGCAGCTGCAAATGCTGAAGGTGCAGCTGCGGTTGCACAATTCACAGCTGAAGGCGTCGACCATGTCTTCGTTATTATCCCGTTTATTTATGCTTCTGGGTTCTGGGGAGAAGTTGGTGCTCTACAACCATCTTGGGATCGAACAATCCTTGATTCTGCATCCTCAAATTGCACACCCTTCGGAGCAAGCCGAACTAACGCGGCAGCAGCTGGAGCTATTTGTGTAACGTCATATGACTCGTATGCAAGTCCAGAAGGTGGAGTCGATGACGACGATGCGTTCGAAGCGCAATGTCGCCAAGAATGGGTAGATCACTTCCCGATCTTTGAAGGTCAGAGCGACAAAGGCGCTCCTTCCGGTGAAGTCGGATTAGAAACATCGGATGGAAGACTCCTTAATTCAGATTATGCACCTGGTGAGTGCACGATGCAGTATCTGATTAAGGATGCACTTGAAAACGCCGGAGTTAACCCAACGAGAGATTCATTCGCTGCGGCGATGCTTGAGCTCTCTGGGCCTCAGGCATTCCGCTCTAATGGAGAAGGTGCCTTCGGACCCGGCAAGAATTACTTTTCAACGCAAATGCAAGCCGTAGAATTTACACTTGCATCAAAAGATACTCCAGCTGGAGATGACGGAACATTCAATGGATGTCCTGCTCCAGTGAACTGTTGGGTACCTGTTAGCGGTGAATGGTTTAAATTCGATAGCTAGATCAAAAAAACTAGGTGAGATGAGGGGCAGCGAAAGCTGCCCCTCACTCATTTTTGATTACTTTCGTAATCTATACTTGAAACTAAATCGTTGGAGGAAAGATGAAAGTTTCTCAAGCAGTAAAACAGAGAAAATCTATACGAGGGTTTTTACCTAACCCCGTAGAGGATGAAGTTCTTTCCTCATTACTTGAAAAGGCAGCGAGAGCTCCATCTGGCGGCAACGTCCAACCATGGCGGGTTTATGTAATTAACAACGCACGGATGCATGATTTCAAAACACACATAGCCGACTTTTCACTCGGTGAACCTGAATATCCGATTTACCCACCCAAACTCCAAGAACCTTACCGGACAAATCGATTTGAGCTCGGAGAAGACATGTACGCCCTTTTAGGAATACCCAGAGAAGACAAGTCAGCACGGTTAGCGAATATGTCAAAGAATTATGATTTCTTTGGGGCCCCAGCAGCTTTTTTCTGCTTCGTTGACCGGTGCATGGGTTCAGCCCAGTGGTCAGATCTTGGGATGTTTCTCCAAACCTTCATGTTGCTCGCTGAAGAAGCCGGTTTAGGAACGTGCGCTCAGGAAGCTTGGGCCATGCATCAAAAAGCGGTATCAGCGTTCGTGAAATCCCCTGAGAGTGAAATGCTTTTCTGCGGAATGTCCATTGGATACCCGGATTGGGAACAACCAGTGAATTTACTGGAATCGAAACGTATGCCCCTTGACCAGTGGTGCTCATGGGCATAGTAGAGATTACGTCGTAGACCCATCACCACTTCGTTGAATCGCCCGTTCATCAGTCCCGAGGTATGAAGCGATGACGTTTGGGTCGTTCCGCACGGTTTCAGGTGACCCTTCGGCAATAACCGAACCCGATTCGAGACAGTAGATCCTGTCGCTAATCGACATGACCATAGGCATATCATGTTCAATAAGGAGAATAGAACTTCCTAATTCTTTTCGTATTGCTCGGATAAGAGGTCCGAAAGCTTCGGTTTCTTTTTGGGCTACGCCAGCTGTTGGTTCGTCAAGAAGCATCAATTGGGTATCCAGCGCGATCAGCGCTCCAAGCTCCACGATACGTCGAGTTCCGGTAGATAGTTCAGAGATAAGCTGATCGGCATATCTTCCTAACCCAAGGTAATGAATGATCTCTTCGGCTTCGGCTTTCTTTCTGCGTTCTACAAATGGTGATGGCGGTACTCCAAGCATCGACGGTAGTAGAAGGGACCGTTCACGCGCTTCAAGGGCTGTCATTATTGTCTCGCGTGCGGTAAGGCTTCCAAAGAGTTTTGCATTCTGGAACGCTCGTCCAATTCCTTGTCTTGCCCGAGTGTGACTTACACGATTATGGATGGAAGTTCCGTGAAGTGTAATTTCACCTTCGGATGTAACGAATCCTGATATTGCGTTCATTAACGTTGTTTTCCCAGCACCGTTTGTGCCGATAAGTCCAACGATCTCTCCTTGTTGAACATTAATTGACACATTTGACACTGCTAGTCGACCACCAAAACTAACTGACACATTTGATGTCTCCAACGCTGGAGTTGTTGTATCAGTATTGGCCTGTCTTTTTGAATGGGACCAGATCGCTTCGGATTGTCCTTTATAGGAAGGTGACCAATCTGTTTTGTTCGCTGCCCATGTCAGCATGGTGTCGCGTGCATTATGTAGAAGAGATATTAATCCCCCGGGGAAGTACATCAGGACAACAAGCATTCCTAAACCGCTAGAGAAGAGTCGGACCTGTGCGCTGCTTTCAAATACTGTGGGGATACCCACTAAAAAGATTGTTCCTAATACACCGCCGGTAATTGATGAGATACCTCCGACAACGGCGATAGACATAACAAGTAGTGATTCGCTTGGTTGGAAGGCAAGCGAGCGTAGAGATCCAGTCGCAGGAACGAGAAGGCCTCCAGCCAAAGCCCCTATTCCTCCCGAAACTGCAAAGGCAATTAATTTTGCTCGTGTCGGAGAAATGGTATAAGCCGACGCGGTCATTTCGTTATCGCGAACAGCTATTAATGTCCGGCCGATACCTGATCGTCTAAGGCGCCACAGTAGGTAGATAACAACTATTACCGTTGCAACGCATAAATAGTAGTAAGCCTCTTTATCAGTTTTGAGATCGTAACGTCCAAATATTACTGGGGGTTTAACTTTTGCCCCTCCCGCAGGGTTTGTATTCAATCTGCCAATCGAGAGTATCCACCGACCAGCGACTAATGAGAAACCAAGCGTGGCAATCCCCAAATACAGACCTCGTATCCGTAGTGCTGGTATTCCAACAATGAGAGCTACGAGTATTCCCCACAAAACACCAATTCCGAGTGCCAGAAAGTAATTAAGTGATTCTGCGTAATAGGAGGTCATAAATGCCCCTACTGCAGCGAACGCATATTGCCCTAGGGATAATTGTCCAGCCCAACCGGTCAGTACAACGGCTGAGAGAACGACCAGCATGACAACCATTACCCCTGCGAAAGCAATGAGGCGACTTGGTTTATCAATAACCCATGGTAAGCCAATAATTGTGATCGCGAGGAAAGCAATGCCAACACGTGAAACCCACTTATACAAGGGGTACTGGATGAGATCTTCATGAGCAGATCGCAGTCGAGGGGTTAAAACCCAGGATTGTTCACTGGTTCTGTTTCCACGATTAATAAATAACATCAAGACAAGAAGAATTAAGAAAATAGTCAGCAGGTTGGATCCATTCCCAATTCCCCAGTCATCTAGGAATCCTTTGCCTTTATTGGCGAGAACAAGACGGTTGATGATTCCGATGACAATTCCACCTAGGAGCGCTTTGGGAAATGATTGCAATTTTCCAAACATTGCCGCTGTTAGGGAAAATAGTAGAAGCTCAGGGCCAAGGCTTGACCCCACACCACCAGCATCCAATTGCTGTACGGGTCCGATTAATAGCGTTGAAACGCCAGCCAGAACACCTGCAATGAACCAGACCTGTGTGGATACTGACCGAATTGAGATACCAGCAAGTTGTGCAGCACCTGGATTATCGGCTGCAGATCGGACAGCTAAACCAAACCGTGTCTTTTGAAGAGCGTACCCAAGGATAATCGCTAATAAGGGAACAACAATGAGAACAGCAACTTGCTCGCCCCGCAAGAGAATATTCAATCCACCTATCTTCCAATAACCTTTAATTGGTGTCGGATAATCCACGCGTTCATTGACAGTGGGTAGCCAAATCTGTATCAATGCAACTAATTGGGCAACACCTAATGTCGCAACGAATAGAAGCAGTCGCGGCTTTGTAAAGAGTCTCCGAACTACTAAAAGTTCTGTGATTGTAGAAACTGCTGCGCTTGCAGCGATTGCAATAATTGCGGCTAACCAATATGGAAGGCCGTAGTTGACCATTAACATTCCCATAACGAATCCGCCGAGGGTTCCTATAGCTCCCTGAGCAAAGTTGATGACACCGGTTGCTTTGAAAATAAGAACAAGTCCAATAGCTACCAGAGCATAGATAAGTCCATCAATGAACCCTTGGAAAAGTATCTCATTGCTGTAAACGATTCCTGCTACCGCTGACATCATGATTATGCCCCTTCCCCTGAGAGGAAGACGGCACGTAAAAGGTCATCGCGTTCGAGCAATTCTTGAGCTGGGCCTTGGAATTGTATACGTCCCCGCTCCATGAAGATTGCACGATCAGCTATTGATAACGCGACATTTACTGATTGCTCTACGATTACCATCGTAATTCCGAGCTCTTTCAATTGTTCAACAACTTTCAGAAGGTCCTGAACGACAACTGGCGCTAATCCAAGTGAAAGCTCATCGATCAGAAGGAGTTCAGGTTCAAGAAGGACTGCTTTCGACAGCGCCAGCATCTGCTGTTGCCCTCCGGACAAAGATCCGGCCTTATCGTTTAGTCTTTCGCTTAACTGGGGAAAGACGGTGAAGACTCTTTCCATGCGTTCGGCCCGTAATTGTTCATCTTCTATGAGCCAACTCCATACTTCAAGGTTTTCACCTACTGTTTGTCCGGTGAAGAGAGCTTCACCTCCTGGTACTTGAACCATGCCGAGAGATACGCGGTACTCGGGGTCGACGAGTGTGATATCTCTTCCGTTCATGCGAACAACGCCCCTGTCAGGCATTTGTAGGCCTGCTATTGCCTTTAATGCAGTTGATTTTCCTGCACCGTTCGTTCCTAGAAGAGCGAGAGTTTCTCCTCGGCGGATCTCTAGGTCAACATCGAAAAGGACCTGCAGGTTGCCATAACTAACGTTCATGCCTTGTACCTGTAGAACTGGGACATGATCCGGATTTTCTCTTGCTCTTCGTTCCTCTTCTTGTTCATTCAATAATTCCTCAACGACAAGTGAGATATCTCTTTTCATGAAACGAGATCCGTACATGATCAACACGCCGCCTATAAGTGCTGCAGGCGGAACGACAATAGTGAGTGCGGTTCGTTCTCCATACGCGTCGGAAAAAGCCCCGGTGAGGATACCGCCGAAGAATCCGCCCATTAGAAAGATATAGACACCCACTAGCGAAAAGGCTTGTGCGCGCATTCTGTACGGAACCACAGCAGATAAAGTCGGGCCCATTTGCGTAAAAGCTGCGCCTTGGCAGGCATTCCCGAGCGTATAGAAGACCATTAAAATAACAATGCTTGAGAACCGAACTCCGATCGTTACGAAAATCCCGTACAAGGTCACGAGAAAACCCATTAACCAAAGAGCTTTCTTTGGGTCCTGTCTGAAAAGTTTGTCCCCTACCTTTCCCGCAATCGGGATAGCGATAAGAGCGGCGGCCCAACTAATTGAGATCAACCAACCTCGCTTAAACGCTCCATAGCCGTAATGTTCTTCGAGCAAAAGAGACATGGTCGTCGGGACCGCGACAAGAGCAAAGCCCAATACCCCGATACCAACTACCAGATAATAAAACGACCTGACATTTTTTAATCTTTGAAAAGCTGAAGAAAGCCTGACAGGAGGCTCTTCCTCAGCTTTTTCTAATGTTCCGCCGAGAACAGCATCCTGTTCGTATGCTCCACGTACCGGTTCTTTCAAAAGGAAAATAGCAACTACAAGAATGAGAGCAGGAATAGAAAAGAGATAGAACGCTATTCGCCAATCCTCAGGCCCATCGCCGGCTAATAAAACAATCCCGCCAGCTATAAAAGGCCCGATCACCTGGCCGATAGGACGCCCTAATGCTTCGGCAGCAAAAATTCTTGCACGAATAGCAATCGGATATTGATCAGCGATTAACGAAGGAGAGATCGGAATTTTTGCCCCTGCACCTAATCCGGTTCCGGCACGTCCTATAGCTAACTGAAATGCGTTTTGGACTGCACCAGTGAAAGCGACAAGACCTGCCCACAATCCGGTAGCGATAGAAAGAACACTTACCCTCCGATACCGGTCGGCCAACCAGGCAAAAGGAATAGTTGAGAGAACAAGAACAACCCCACCGAAACTTCCTAAACCCAGAAGCATAGTGTCGGAGATATTCAGCGTTTTTTGAATATCAGGACCAAGTACGGTAATCGCAACCCGGTCAAACTCCTCAACGATCGATAGAAAGAGTAGAACGAGGGCCATAGGAACCCCGCCCTTCTTCACTCCTTCTCTGAAGGTCATTTCTTCGTCACCCACTCCGGGGAGTAGATCATCAGGTAAGACGGTGTCAGCAGTGGCTTCTTCCAGAGCTGCTTTTCGAGCTTCTTCTTCTTCAAGGATGGTTGCAGAAATACTTGCTGCATCATCTGAAGTTGATGCTTCGTCCACTATCCCCCCTCCTCTATTGTCTCTACCTTGAGTTATCCGAGAGCGTAGTAGAAACTCAGCAATATCTCATCTTCGCATAAAGCAATATTGCTTATTTCGCTGATTTAATGATTTCAGCAATATGAGCAGGAGTTTCTCCAATGGGTACCAATGTGGCTTCTCCACTGCTACGGGGAACAAACTCGACTACTCCATCAGCTATTCCTTTTGGCCCAACAGTAACTCGATAGGGAATACCGATTAATTCAGCATCTGCGAATTTTACCCCAGGCCTAGCGTCACGGTCATCGAGCAATACTTCTACCCCGAGGTTTAGTAGCGATGCATAGATTTCTTCTCCAATGCGCACGTTTTCCTCATTTTTAGGTTGGACGATGGTAATGAGCACTTGAAAAGGGGCAACCGCTAATGGCCAGATGATCCCTTTTCCATCAAAGTGGGTTTCGACGATAGTTGCTAATGCTCGCTCTACACCAATTCCGTAGCTGCCCATAACAACGGTTCGGTTTTTCCCATTCTCATCCAAGACGCTAACGCCGAATGTTTCAGCGTATTTCGTCCCTAATTTAAAAATGTGACCTGATTCAATAGTTGGGACAATGTCCAACGGTTCTTTACACGTTGAACACAAATCCCCGCTCTGTACTTCGCGAAGATCCACCCATTCGCCCACTTCGATATCTCGCTCAACGGTCACACCGGAAAAGTGGTAATCATTTTCGTTCGCTCCGGTGACCATATCGGATCGGCCCTTCAAAGCACTATCTACGAGGATGGGGCAATCTGATACACCAACCGCCCCTAGAGATCCTGGTTCAGCGCCGAGAAAGTCCAGTGTTTCTTCACTTCTTGCTTGACGTAACAGAACGGCACCGGTTGCATCAGCGAGCTTTTGCTCGTTGAGCTGATGATCTCCACGAACAAGCGCCAGAGTAATTTGCCCATCAATGACATAAACCATGGTTTTGATCTGGTTACTTGCGGGATGTCCACTCTCAGCAAGATCAGCAATAGTTCGTATGCCCGGTGTTGCGAATTTCTCTGGTTTGTCTGCACCTTTTTCATCATTCACCGGTTCGAGATATGAGAGAGCTTTTTCTATGTTTGCCCCATATCCGCAGCTCGTGCAGATGACTGTTTCATCTTCGCCTGAATCAGCACGAACCATGAACTCGACACTGTCGGAACCTCCCATATTTCCCGATGATGCTTCCACCGGGATAGCTTCAAGGTCCATGCGATTGAAGATTCTCGTATACGCCTCATGTTGAAGTTTGAACGAAATATCAAGACCCTCTTCATCTAAATCAAATGAGTATGCATCTTTCATGGTGAATTCTCGAACCCGTAGCAAGCCGCTTTTGGGTCGGGCTTCATCACGGTATTTGGTGTGTATTTGATACCACATCTGCGGAAGCTGTTTGTACGATGTGATTTCAGATCCGACGATTGCGAAAATCTCCTCCGCTGTTACACCGAGAGCTACTTCAGCGCCATGGCGGTCTTCAAGTCGAAACATGATTTCACCCATTGATTCCCAACGGCCTGATTTTTGCCACGAAGAAGCTGGCTGCAAGGTAGGCATCTGTACTTGCTGGCCGCCAATGTTATTCATCTCTTCTTCAATGATCGCGATTATTTTTTTCCGAACTCTATGTGCTAATGGAAGAAGAATGTAATGGCCAGAATGTAACTGACGAATATATCCACCGCGAACAAGCAGTTTATGGCTTTCAGCTTCAGCGTCGCCGGGGGCGTCACGAAGGGTTGGAGAAAATAAAGAAGTCCATCGCATTGCCTATCAGCGTAGTTACCTAGAGCTCCTAAAGCTAACCTTTTATAAATGGGACGAATTCTTTCACCGATAACTCGTGTTCTTGGAACATTCCTTTTCGTCTTACTACTTTCTTGTTGTAGTTCCGACACCCAACAATCTAGAAGCGAGACAAGTCCTGCAGGCCAAAACTCGGAACCCGCTTCATTGCAGGCAGTTGATGGAACTTCAGTAGTGTTCGGTGACTTTGGCGGGCAACCTACTGTCCTATGGTTTTGGGCCCCTAATTGAAGACGCTGCCAAGCAGAAGCTTCTACGGTCGCAGAAGCCCAAAAAAACTTCGGGAAAGAAGTTGACTTCATCGGAATAGCTGGTCGAAGCGCCCGCGAGGATATTGAGAAGTTCATAATTGCATTTGGGGTTGAAGAATTTCCCCACCTTCACGATTTAGAAGGAACGATTTGGACACGTTACGAGATTTCCTCCCAACCTGCTTGGGTATTCATTGATGCAGATGGAGAGCCTCGACGGATACTTGGCGTTTTAGGGGAAACAGCTCTGGAGAATCAAGTCCAGAACTTACTTTCGAGCTGACTAGATATCTCGAAACAAATCTCACAATCCTTTCCAATAGGGTCGATAGACTGATGGTGTGGATTTAACGATTCGAATACCGCGACCCGATGATTGGCATGTGCACCTTCGAGATGGGGCAATGCTTGAAGCTGTCGTTGGATACACGGCAAGAAGGTTCCGATACGCCATGATCATGCCGAACCTGAACCCACCTATAGCTACAACCGAACTCGCAGATCAATATCGGCAACGAATACTTCGTGCAGCAGGGAATCAATCACCAGAGTTCCAGCCCCTCATGACAGTTTACTGCTCTACAAACCTTGACCAAGACGACCTCATAAGAGGGCATGAAGCAGGAATAGTGAAAGCCGTCAAATATTACCCTGCTGGAGCAACCACCAATTCAGATCATGGAGGAGACAATATCCTCAATTTCATCGATCTTTTTGAAACAATGGCAGATCAGAAAATCCCTCTACTCGTGCATGCAGAATCAACGAACCCCGAAATAGACCTATTTGATAGAGAAGCTGCATTTCTCGAACAAGAACTCCACCCGTTGTGCGAACAGGTGCCAAACCTACAAGTAACAGTAGAACATGTCTCTACCAGCGCTGGAGTAGATTTTGCCCTTGCTCACCAACGGGTAGCGGCGTCTGTCACCCCGCACCATCTAGCAAAAAATTCATCTGACCTTATGGCTCCAGAATTCGATCCTGACCTTTTTTGCAAACCCATTATTAACTCGGAAGCAGACCGGCAAGCAATCGTTTCTGCCGTTACATCAGGAAACCCATCATTTTTTCTCGGAACAGATTCCGCTCCACATCCCACATCAGAGAAATACGGTGAAGAAGCAAAAGCTGGAATATTTAACGCAGCGTACGGACTCGAAGTTGTTGCAGAAATCTTTGCCAAAGAAAACAAAATAAAATACTTCTCGTCTTTTGCTTCAAAGAATGGAGCAGCGTTCTATGGATATGAACCATCTCAAGATGAATTACAACTTACTAGAGAACAGGTCGACGTAGAACTCGCATCAACACTATCAACTCGCGACGGCGACAAAGTCGTGCTATTTGGAAGAGATGAAGCATCACATTGGACCGTTTCACCAATCTAAATTAGTTCTCAAATAACCTAATTATCTTTATCGGTTCTGTAATCGCCGTATTCGCCATCACGGTCCGATAATGCTTCAGTTAGACCTTTCTCTTTAATATTTCCAAGAAAGTCTTTCATCGAATCAGTATGTATACCTAACGCGCACAATTCAGTTCCAGCTCGAATTCCTGTACGTAAGCCCATAACCTCCATCTGGCGATGCACCACCCGTTTATTTAGTTGTGTTAGATCTGAAGGGGTTTTCGTAATTCGCTCAGCGATCGCTAAGACTTCCTCATCCAGTTTCTCCGCTGGAAATGCCCTATTCGCCCATCCTTCTGCAACCGCCTCTAGGCCGTTAATAGAATCACCGGTGATCATCATCTCCATTGCTCTGCGCATACCTAAAAACCAAGTATGAAAGTGCATATCAGGTACACCGAACCGTGTTGCTGGATAGCCCATTTGAGCGTCTTCTGCGATATAGATAAGATCACAACATGTTGCTAATTCACTACCGCCAGCAAGGCAATACCCGTGTACTTGAGCGATAACTGGCTTTGCAAGATCCCAAATACTCATCCAACCCTCGGTAACATGGCGAGGCCATTGTCCTTCCCCTCCAGCAGTAAAAAACGGCATAGCATGCCCTGCATTCGCACCTGAAAGGTCGTATCCAGCTGAAAAAGATGGTCCGGCTCCACGAATAATTGAAACCTTCACGTCCGGATCCATATCAGCTTCTTGAAGAGCTTTAAGAATTGCCCCACGGAGAGGGTGAATCAACGAATTCCGTTTCTCTGGCCTGTTCATCGTTAAACGGCGGACACCAGGAATTGGGTTATCAATTATTAAAACATCCGGATTCTCTAGATCATCTGATGGCAGACTTTTCTCTTGTTCCCCATAATTACCCACAGCAAACTCCTCCTTGGTCTTCTTTGCATAGCGTAATCGAGAAGTAAAGAGCCCTTCGATACCCGCCAGATATTGCATATGATTACAAAAACTTCCTTTTAAAGGATTTTTATTTAAGTAGAAGCTGTAGCGAACTATAAGATGTTTTTATGTCTGCTCGACTCACGCATCTTGCGCTTCCCTGCCACGACCTTGTTGCCACCATTGCATGGTATGAGAAGTTTACTTCCCTACAGAAAACCCATTACCGTCAAGATGCATTCGGCGCCGTCGCTTGGTTGGCATCTCAAGATTCTGGAATAGTTCTTGTATTCATTCAAAAAAATGAGACTAAGGAACCGATTCCAATTCTTGCCCCATTAGCGCATTTGGGGATATCGCTCGACTCGACTGACCAAGTTGATCAGGTCGCTGCACGTGGGGAAAGCGAAGGCTGTTTAGCTTGGGAGCCAAAACAGGAACCAGATCCAGTCGGTTACATATGTGCGTTATCTGACCCAGACGGGAATCTTGTGGAATTCTCCTATGGGCAAGAAATCTAACTCCGGCTTAGCCCATAGTGTCAATTACTAATTAGTGTTGCAGCTCGGCCTTCAATACGTGCCCCTTGGGCATCAAGGTGCTTGCCAAGAGATTTCCATAGTAAGCGAAGCTTGTAGTGCGGCACCCTAGCGAAGAGATGATGGAGTAGATGGTAGTCGTGTCCACGTATCAGAAGCGTGCTCCCTACAAAAGTAAAAATTCTTGTATCCCGATAACGCCCGGTTTCTTCATGGGGATGATGCGGAAGCCAGCCAAAGACAAGACTCAGCCAGAAACGCCCAATCCATGCAGGCACATACCATAGAAGCCACACGACTGTTCCGAACCCTGCAGCAGTGCCCGCAATCAAAACAGTTACGTGCACTATTGCAATCCAACGAGATGCTTTTGCTACTTCAGGGCCGCGAATACGGTCACGTTCCGCAAAGCGTTCCCGGATCGCCGGAGGGATCACCCTTGCTAAAGGCGGGAAGATCTGTATAAACGGCATCAGCGGGTAGAGGGTAGCTCCGGCGATAACTCTGCCGAAGATTTGTATTGGAGTTCCGGCAGAATTTAAAACATCCGGGTCTTGTTCACCATTTGCATGGGTGTGATGCAACAGGTGGGTTGTGACATGACCACGAAAGCTTTCGCACAGAACAAGCCCTGTTATTTCACCGATACAGCGGTCAATCCACGCATAGGATTTTCGGCCTCCTGAAGGAGTGTGATGGACGGATTCGTGCATAGGCATATAGCAGGCTTGAATAAAAACAACGCTCATTCCCATACCTGCTACAAGAGGGATCGTTTCATTCACTGTTAAGACGATGGTGGTAACCCATCCGCCCACTGCCCAAAGAAAATTAAAGACAGAACGGATCCCGAACTTTCCAATGAACTGTTCAGTAGCGGCCTTTTCGAACGTTAACCGTTCTATTCCTTCAAGTTTCTTCACTGCTCCCCCTCAGCTGTGACGTGTCTTTTGATCGTAGTAGCTCTACCGCTCGCCAGATAATTTTAATCTTTTTAAAGTTCCGAAACCCTATTGGGCCAATTGTACAGATATACCCTCAGTCTGTAATTTAGTCTCATGCCATCTGGACCCCATCCTCTTGACCCTGCTACTGCTGGCGAGCTCACCAGAGGAGTGGGTATCCTCCGCTCGGCGGGAGAGTTAAGTGACCGTGCCTTCTTTGCTTTCGGCCAACGGGTTGAACCATCACGCCAAGAACTAACAAAAGCATCTGGTGGTCATGACACCGACCGGATACTTAATTATGTCGGCCATGACCCTGAACGAAGGCAAAGTTTTGATGCTTACGTGTCAGTGACGAGCAATGAACTCCTGAGTATCGAGTGGCAGGAACATGGGCAAGCGCCAGTCACCATGAATGACGTCATAATGATCTACACCATTCTTGCCGAAAATGAGGACTGGATTGAGGCTCTCGCCAAACGAGGAATCGATGATCCAAGCCAAGTGCACCTTGAACCGTGGATCACCGGCGTACACCCGCCCGAAATGCCAACGGGTCGTGTTTTTCGCGCCATAGCCTTCCAACAACGAGAACCAAATACAAACTATTACGCTTTCCCCATTGAAGGACTTACTGTTCTCGTCGACGTTGACAGTGGCGGGGTAGTGGTACAAGATGCCGGTGTCGTTCCTGTCCCTGACCGTCCAGCCGAATACACGGCGGAAGGGGTCGGCGCTCACCGCGACGGGCTCAAACCACTCGACATTACCCAACCAGAAGGACCGAGCTTTACCGTCGATGGGCACGTTATTGACTGGCAGAACTGGCACATCCGCATCTCAGTGCACCCCATCGAAGGACTCGTCCTCCACGACGTCCGCTATAAGGACGGTGATCGGGACCGCACAATCCTTCACCGTGCCGCCCTATCAGACATGGTCGTCCCCTACGGCGACCCATCGCCCATGCATTATTGGAAACACGCGTTCGATGCTGGAGAAACCAACCTCGGGCAGCTCGCGAACTCTCTAAAACTCGGTTGTGATTGCCTTGGAGAAATCTACTACTTTGATGCGACATTCCTCGGTTGCGATGGGGAACCAAGTGTGTGCGAAAACGCTGTGTGCCTTCACGAAGAAGACTTCGGGATTCTCTGGAAACACACCAACTGGGCACGACCTGACCTCGCACCAGAAGTCCGCCGATCCCGCCGCCTCGTCGTGAGCATGATACACACGATCGGGAACTATGAATATGGCTTCTACTGGTACTTCTATCTCGATGGGACAATCCAACTCGAAGTTAAACTCACCGGAGTCATTGGCGTTAGCGCCGTAGATGACGGTGGAGGGACGGACACCGCTCCACTTGTCGCCCCAGGTATCGCATCACCTATCCACCAGCACCTCTTCTGCGTGCGCCTCGACCCGGCCATCGATGGTCCTAACAATTCGGTTATCGAAACCAACGTCGAACACGCAACCGATGGGGCGCACCCATACGGTGCCGGATTTCGGGCTGCTTCGACCACGCTGGCAACAGAAACAGCGGCAATGCGGAATATTGATTCCGCTGCCAGCCGCACATGGAAAATCATCAACCCATCATCCCTCAATGAGCTCGGAGTCCCGGTCGGTTATAAGATCTTGCCGCAGGCATCACCCAACTTTATGGTTCCCGAAGACACGCCAGCCGGTAACCGGGGCGAATTCGCCCGCCACAACCTATGGGTAACAGCCTACGATGAAGACGAGCACTATGCCGGAGCGGGCCCATTCACAAACCTGCACCCGGGCGGGGTTGGCCTCCCATCCTATGTTGAGCAGGACCGGCCTATTGAAGATACTGATATTGTCGTCTGGCATACCTTCGGCGTCACCCATGTGCCCCGGCCGGAGGACTGGCCGGTGATGCCAGTCGAATACGCAGGATTCACCTTACTGGCTAGTGGGTTTTTCGATGGGAATCCGGCACTTGATTTGCCGCCGTCATCGTCGGCCTGCCACGCTGACTAAAAACATGAACGAAGATTAGGAAATAGGTATGGAAACACGAACAATTGGGAATCTTGATGTTTCTGTCTTAGGCCTCGGGTGTAACAATTTCGGAGGAAAGCTAGACGCAAAGGCCACTGAAGCAGTGGTACACACAGCGTTAGATCATGGTGTGACCTATTTCGATACCGCCGACGCATATGGGGATTCAGAAAACTTGCTAGGCCGGGCACTTGGGAGTCGAAGAGATGAAGCCATCATTGCGACAAAGTTCGGGTCAGGAAGCGCCGTCCCGGAAGACGAAATCGCTGGCAGTGCAGCATGGGTCGCTAAAGCAGCTGACAGAAGCCTGCGCCAACTCGGAATCGACGTCATCGACCATTACCAAATGCACAAACCCGACCCCACCACACCGATTGTTGAAACGCTTGGTGCGTTACAAGAACTGATCGATGCAGGAAAGGTTCGTGAAATCGGATGCAGTAACTTCACGGCCGACATGCTTGAAGACATGGTCACTGTTGCCTCGAAAAACGGTCTCACTCCATTTTCGACGGTCCAGAATCGGTACAGTGTCCTCACCCGAGGTCCAGAAAACGACGGTGTTCTCGACGCCTGTCGAAAATACAACATCGGACTCGTCCCCTACTTTCCCCTCGAATCCGGACTCCTCACCGGAAAATATCGGAAAGGAACTGAACTCCCATCCGGATCCCGACTGGAAGAATGGGCTGAACTCCCACATGGCGCCATGTTTCTTCAAGAAACCATGTTTGACGCCACCGAAGCACTCATCGATTACGCAGAATCCAGAAACCGGACAATTCTTGAACTCGGCTTATCATGGCTAGCGGAACGCCCCGAAATCCCAAGCGTCATCGCAGGGGCGACAACGCCCGAACAAATCACAGCAAACATAGCTGCATGCTCATGGACTCTCAACGATGAAGAACGCGACGACATAGAGAAGCTTCGTCCAATCTAGTATGGGTGATCGAACTATTTGGCGTTTCAACAAACGCCCCGAAGGCTCAAACCTAGAATCTGCTTTCGTACTCGCCAATGAAGAGATTTCCGCCCTCAACCAGGGCGAAATCCTCATACGGAACCAGTACATCGGAATGGACGCGGGAACACGGAACTGGTTAAAGCCCCGTGAAGATGGATTTGCCCCGCCGTTGCCCCTTGGAGCAGCAATGGTCGGGATCCTTATCGGCACCATAGAAGCCAGCGAACACCCCGACTATCACGCTGGCCAGCTTGTTCGAGCATGGGGGCAATGGTCCAACTACTCGATTGTCATACCAGAAGAAGCCACCGTGCAGGTCTTGGAGCTTGGGTAACGCTTGGAATCCTTTATTTCATGCCACTTTGGGATAAGCGAAATCAGAACCTTTGGGATCGCATTTCCTCTAGTGTCGTTATCCGTACGCAAGAAGTTCTTTAGCTATTTCTTGATCTAGCTTTCACATCCTATTCCGTCACCGTCTCCATCTAACCTGTATGGATCGTCGGCAGGATTTAATACGGTTACCGGCTTTGCCGCGGAGGGTAGCTCTCCGCAGTTAATATCCCCATTTCCGTTTTCGTCATACTGATCAATATCAACTCCGTTCGCAGTTCTGTAGTAGGACCTTCCATAAGACGATTGCGGGGTTGGGGTCGGTGTGGAAGGTGTAGGTGCTGCAGGGATGGGAGTTGGCGTTGCAGCAACTGGTGTAGGTGTTGCAGTGACAGGAGTTGGCGTTGCAGCAACTGGTGTAGGTGTTGCAGGGATGGGAGTTGGCGTTGCAGCAACTGGTGAAGGTGTTGCAGGGATGGGTGTCGGCGTTGCGCTAGCTTCTGGAGGGGTAGGAATTTGAAGAATATCCGACCCACAGGCTTCGACCAGATTTCTCAAAGTATCGTATTCAACCTGATCAACAGATAATTCCCATTTTGACTTCACCTGTATCACCCGGATAGAAAGGAAACACTTTCCATCGGGATCGGGCGGCAACCACTCTCCAACGTCTCTTCCGCCTTTACTTCGGTTGCTCGAAGCTGAAACTGCTACAAGATTTAACACATCATCAGCAAAGATATCTCTATCATAAGGGCCCCATTCACTAGCTCCTGAATCCCATGCCTCTGAAAGAGAGACAATATGGTCTATGTCAAAGCTGGGAGCACTCAAGCCACCTTCTCCTTCGTACCAAATTCCATCCCATCGCGAATACCATCCCACCCCTGATATTTTTTCTCTTTCTAGAACCTCTAATCGTGTGTTCATTCCATCTCCATCTTCATCATCCCAATGCGGAAATTGTGCCCTGTCGTAAGCCGCTATTGCACTTTCAGGCTCAATGGTCAAAGTATCTAGCTGAGTTAAGAGCCCATTAACTAAAGGTGCTTCAACCGTTGGGGTTTGAGCTGGCGTTGATAGAGGTGTGGATGTGGGCGTGGGCGTGGGTGCTGGAGTCGGCGTGGGCGTGGGTGCTGGAGTCGGCGTAGGTGTGGGCGTGGGTGCTGGAGTCGGTGAAAGAGCCATGGCTTCAGTTGAATTACTATCATCAGGTATTTCATAAGAGTCTCTCTCACTCTTTAACTCTTGTACTTCAGCTTTCAACTCCGCAATTTCTTTATCAGAACCACTGCAACCAAGAAGCGCTACTGCTAGAACAATCGGCAATAATTTTTTCAAAAGAATTCTATGATCGATCTTCAAATCGTTAAACAGTTAATTGCTTCATCAATAATGGAATCAGCTAGCTTGCGCAGTTCATCGTCATCCATCTGCGCAACCCGATGCGGCACCTTAATAGAGCCGGTGTATTCTTCCATTCCCACCGTTGGCGCGAAACCAGCGACGATAGGGGCAAAAGGTTCGGTAATGACAAGTGCTGTGGGGACGCCGTGGGCTTCCATCTGTATCGCATCGTGCAAACTGCACGCCGTGCACGCCCCTCAATCACCAAGACCGGAAATTACTAGATGTGATCGGGCTGCGAACATTTCCGCTTCATCAGCATCAATAGGTTTAGAAGCGCTGGGTTTAGAATGCACCACAATTTCGGCAATAGGTAGACGTTCCTGTAACCCTTCAGCCACATACGTTAAGAGTTCCTTCGCGTGCGGTTTTGAATTTTCAATCACTGTGATTATTACAGGATCGACCGGTGTTGACCGGTCTGCCATACGGACTTCCTCTGGACCTTCAGTTTCATATTCTGGGTTGAGAACATCGATAGTAGTCATAGTGATTTCCTTCTTCTTTCTATGGTAGCCCACCACCAGGAGGCTGCACTTTTCTCGTTGAAGCAGATGAATGAATGGTGGGAGCCCATGTTGGGATGTAGGCGCTCCAGCCAGCGCCGGGACTACCGGCGGTAATAAGGAAGATATCGTCAGGGTTGCGTACGGTTGCGAGTTTGCCATCAGCGTCAGGTGTCATGTCGTTCTGTGTTGTGTGTTCCATCACGATCCCAGCTGCTTCCAAGTAGGCGGGGGTGACGCGAGTTGCTTCGGCGAGGTGTTCTCGGATTGCTTGTCGGGTCCAGCCACCCTCAGCGAGAATCATTCGATGCACATAGCCAAGTACCAACAGTACTTGGTGGCCTTTCCCAACACCGTACGTTGCTGGGTTGGTCATCGCGGCTGCGTACGTTGCAAGTATTCCCTCAGCTGTGCCATTGAGCTGGTTAGACACCTGATGGGTACCTTCAGCTGCAAGCACAGTCACGGTTGTGTCAGCCTGGTCATAGCCAAGTTCAACGCGAAGCGGTTCCCAACCTTCAGGTGGGGGTTCTTCAGCGACAAGCATCGTGTACTTGCCTGGATGTCCGATAGATGACCCGTCAAGATAATTGGAGCGGGCGCCAAGGACGTTCATGGCTACTAATCGCATTGCCCTGCCGATAGTTGCATTGGCCCGATATCCGGGGCCGAGAGCATTCCGGTTGGTATTTAACCCTAAAGCTTCGAGATTTGGCCCACTGATGGCTAGGCACAAAGCTGCGCCGCCAGTGCTGGTAATTGCGGTGTTGCACCCAAATACGGGATCGCACATAGCGGCGATCCCAGCAAGAACGACTGGAAAGTGTGGGGGTTCGCATCCAGCCATCACCGCGTTAATTGCTGCTTTTTCCGCTGTGATATTGCGAGAACGTTCCGGCACGTTTCCAACAACATCACCAGCAGTAACTCCAGCAAACGCCAGCATGTTCTCAACACGATCCGGGGTAGGTGGAATAACTGGTAGCCCGTCGGTCCATCCTCGGGCGAAGAACTCTTCCTGTACATCGTGTTCCGTAAAGGTAAAGGACGTTGCCATAAAATGACATTAGCAAGGTTTCACAAATACAGCATTTCTGATTGGTAACTCGTTCTTTAGGGCACCAATGAAATGTATTCGAATGAGCCGTCCTTTCCTGAAAATAACTATATTGATCCAGACTGTTTTGAAAACAAGTTCGACTAGAAATCCAGTTGTTTGGTGCCAGAATATTCAGGTTAACTTCTTAACTTTCGGTTCCGGATATATACCTACTGGTTCGGCCCCCTCTCTTTGACTATTGTCGTATGAAGCCGGTCTCATATTTGACCAACGAAATCAATGCGGGTTTTCATCTTGAATCTATCTATTTTCTTCCACCAACGGCCGATAATCCAGTACGTTAGTGCCATTACAGTGTTAATATTCTGTATAACAAGCTGTTCTAGTTCTTCGAAAGACAAAAGTATCGCCGAAGAACCACAAGTCTCGGAAGTAGATAAGTTAACAGTCAATGAGGATGATTTGGCTGCTGCGCAAGCCGCTTTAGTTGCTTCTGAGGATGATTTGGCTGCTGCGCAAGCCGCTTTATCCGAAGTAGAAAAAAACCTGGAGGCTGTTACAGGAGATCTTGAAACAGCTAAGGAAACTATTCAGAGTATATCTCGTGATCTTGAACAGGCTTTAGAGGATTTAGATGATTCTTACCTGTCGAACCAATTTTTGGATGAGGAACGACGAGAACTGCGATCTGCGCTTCGCTCGGCTATTGAGCTAGGCAACTCTCTTGATGCGACAAAGTATCCGGACTGTAATCCTGTTCACGAAAAAGATCGTTCACTTTTTGGTCTCGCTACTGGAACTAGCATGGTTGAGGTAATTACAGAGGTTACCAAACGTTGTGGACCTCCCAATCCTTTTGTTCCAATGTTTGCATCAGATTCCACCCCTGATCGTGATCAATGGAATTCGATGTGTATTGTCGAAGATATTTGGACGAGACGAGTCTGGCATGCTAATTCCCGAACTCTTACCGTCGATTTCTATCGCACCATAGATGGCAATTCAGAAAACCCAGATACTGGTTGGATGTTCGGTTGGTCCGGAGGAGATCTTCCTGGCGGAATTCAGATAGGGATGACTAGGGATCAAGTTATAGATGTTCTGGACCTTGACCAAAGTAGATTCTATCAAGTGGACTTATACATTTCTGCTGATGTGGCCGTCGATGAGGCTTACGTTTGGGGTATTGGATCAGGTTGGGGAACAACTGCGAGCACGCACGGGCAGCCGTATAATAGTTCGCTCTTATACTTTAAAGACGGTACCTTCGTTTACTTCTATAGCACTGAATATAGTATGTGCCAATAGGGCCTTATCTTTAGATCACAGTTTTTTGTACTTGTCGAATAGGGGGAGGCGGGCTATGCTCCGAACTAAATTCATTCTCAACACAACAAGTGAGGTAGTCATGGCTATTAATGTCGGAGACGCAATTCCAAATATCGAAGTACGAGTTCTAGATGAAGGTGGCATGCCAACTTCAGTACAGACAGGAGATGTTCTGGGAACTGGCAAAGTTGTATTGTTTGCTGTTCCGGGTGCCTTCACAACCGGCTGTACGCTAGTTCACCTTCCTGGGTTCGTAGAGGGGGCCGCTGATCTTGCTGGAGAAGGTGTAGACACGATTGCATGTATCGCAGTGAACGACGCTTGGGTCATGGGAGCATGGGGCGAAGCTCACGGATCTGAAGACATTATGATGTTGGCCGATGGTAACGGAGAATTTGCTTCCGCCATGGGCCTCTCAATGGACGGATCGGGGTTTGGGCTTGGAAGCCGTTCTCAGCGTTACGCTGCTGTCATTGAGGACGGTACGATCACCCATTTGGCTGTCGACCAAGGCGGAATCGAAGTCTCTGCCTGTTCAGCAGTCCTTGACGCTATCGTCGAGGCATAATAGTTCGAAGATCTCAATCGAACATTACCTATAGAATTTCAACCCAGAACCTTCTTATTGAAATTTAAGGAGGCTCGGTTGGTAATCTTCGGGTTCCTGAAAGCCGAGAAGGTTCAACGTTGTTGAAGCGATGTGGCTCAATCCCGCATCTGTAGGCGGGACCAGTTCATATTCGTTTTTGTTTTCTGGATCGTAGATGACGAACGGGACCGGAGCCAACGTATGTGATGTCATAGGGACCCGAACACCATCTGAGGTTTCCGTGAACATTTTGTCGGCGTTTCCATGATCAGATGTGTAGATCAGAATCCCTCCCAGCTCATCAACAGTTTTTATTAGTTGCCGTACGCAATCGTCAACGGTTTCCATAGCTGTGATAGCTGCTTCTAGATTTCCGGTGTGACCGACCATATCTCCATTTGCGTAATTGACCCGCCCGTACCGGAAGTTCCCTGATCGGAGTAGTTCGATCGTGGCATCTGTTATTTCTTGTGCCTTCATTGCTGGCGCTTCATCAAAAGGAACGTTATCTGACGGGATCTCAACATAGGTTTCTATTTCCTCGTCGATGTATCCACTTCGGTTCCCATTCCAGAAGTAAGTGACATGGCCGAACTTTTGTGTTTCACTTATCGCAAATGAAGGCACTCCCATTTCGGCAAGGTATTCACCCATCGTCCTTTCAATGAGAGGAGGGTCCACCAGATAGTTCTTGGGAACGAGCAGGTCACCGTCGTATTGCAGCATTCCTGCGTAGAACACGTTTGGATGGTTTCCACGGTCGAACACAGCAAATTCTTCATTTTCGAACGCTTGGGAAATTTCTATGGCACGATCGCCACGGAAATTGAAAACGAGAACAGTATCACCATCGTGAATTCTTCCTACGGGCTTCCCAGTTTCGTCTACGATCACGAATTGTTCTAGATATTGATCACCTAGATCAGACTCTTCATAGAGGGTTTCCACTGCGTCCTGCGCGGAAGTGAATGGTCGTCCTATCCCGTGGGTGTGGCAGTTGTATCCGCGTTCGACCATTTCCCAGTCGGCCTCATAGCGGTCCATCGTTATGGTCATGCGCCCCCCGCCGGAACCAATACGAACATCTGCATCTGATGCTGTGCTCACTGATGTAAGAAAAGCTTCGGTTCGGTCAATGTAGGTCAGTGCCGACCGAGGAGGCGTATCACGACCATCGAGGAGAATATGGACACGGATTCGTTTCACGCCTTCTTTCACTGCTTGGGTAATTAATTGTTCAAGGTGGTCGATGTGGCTGTGGACGTTACCATCAGAATGCAGTCCGATGAAATGCATTGTCCCTGACTGTCCATGCGAAACAGCGTCGCGCCATACGTTTGAATCGTATATTGTTCCTGTTTCTAGCGCCTGATTCACGAGTTTTGCGCCTTGAGCGAAAATCCTTCCTGCCCCTATCGCGTTATGCCCAACTTCACTGTTGCCCATATCTTCATCTGTGGGTAATCCAACGGCTGTACCGTGGGCGGCGAGTTGAGCTGAGAAAGGTGAATCAACGAGGGCATCAAGGGTAGGTGTTGATGCTTGGGCGACGGCATTGCTTTCAGTACTGTCGGCGATTCCGACCCCGTCGGCGACAACGACAAGGACCGGACCTGAACGGCCCGAGAATGTCGAGTGTTGATTCAATGAAAGTGCCATAAGGCCATCCTAGAAGAAGTCAGCTACCGAAGACTGATCTTTCCATCACCCGCGCCGGTTTCACCAATCAATGCAGCGACTACTCCTAGCTCTTCTAATTCTGCGCACACATCCGCTGACTTGTCTTTGTCGACGCCAAAGACCAAACCACCTGAAGTTTGGGCGTCAGCTAAAAGCAGCAATTCAATTTCACCAAACGATCCCGCATCAACCTGATCCTCTATCCAAGCAAGATTTCTTCTGGTTCCCCCAGGGACGATCCCATCTTCTGCGTATTGTCGCGCTGCAGGCAAAAACGGGATTTGGTCGACATGTAATTCAGCGTTCACGCCCGATGCTTTCACCATCTTTCCCAAATGGCCGAGAAGGCCGAAGCCGGTAACATCTGTCGCCCCCGTCACTCCTGCAGCTACGGCAACTTGTGAAGCTACATCATTTAGTTGCTCCATTGAATTCACTGCAGCTTGCAAACTATCTTTATCTACTTTTCCAGCTTTGATCGCTGTCGTAATCACCCCTATTCCCAGAGGTTTTGTCAAGATCAGGTCTTGTCCGTCTTGTAACCCAGCGTTAGTCAGTAGATGATCAGTGTTGACTTCGCCGGTGACCGCCATTCCATATTTAGGTTCTGGGTCGGAAATACTATGGCCTCCGATGATCGCCATCCCTGCCTGCTCGGCGACATCTAAACCTCCTTGCAAGACCTCTGAGAGGAGTTCTGTTGGGAGCTCATCGTTGTTCCATGCCACAAGGTTCAGGCCAAAAAGGGGCTTTCCACCCATCGCGTAGACATCTGAGAGGCTATTCGCCGCGGCGATCCGGCCCCAGGTGCGCGCATCGTTCACCACTGGTGTGATGAAATCAACAGTGGAGACCAAAGCTCGGCCACCTCCGAGATCCCACACTCCGGCGTCGTCACCTGTTTCTAGTCCGACAAGGACTTCAGGGTTATCGGTATTGTTCAAAAAGCTCACGACGTGAGCTAGTTCACTTGGGTCGAGTTTGCAGCCTCAACCGGCTCCATGACTGAACTGGGTTAGCCAAACAGTTTCTTTTTCACTCATGCCGCTCCTTTCTCTTATCCAAAGGCTAGTTCGCAAAGCGGCGGGACGGGTGACTAGGATCTTCCAACCTTATTTCATTTCCTGCAGATGAAGTTCTTTTGTTCCCGCGGTTGAGAAGTAGGCGAAATCTGATATGACTAGGTATGCACTTTTCAAAGCTATTTTCTGTATCTGTCGGTCTTGCCGTCGCTTTAGTGACTGCGTTACTGATTTCCTGCGGAAGCGATGAAACCCCATCTGAGGAATCTTCACCATCTTCGGCATCGACTGTGTCTTCTGATGCTGCTGCGTCTCCCACTGTGGAAGCCACATCTGAGCAGGGTGAAACCCCGACAATTTCCCAAGAAGTGCTTTTCTCTATCCAAATAGCAGAAGCACTCATCGGTGGACCTGTAGGGGGCGAAAGCGAATCTTGCTTATTTGCTTCTGCCCAATCAAATCCAGACTTCGCCGACGCCATTTCTGCTGTCCTATCGAATCAGGCCCAGCTCTCAGGAATAGAATTCTCCAACCTGGTCACAGGCGTCCGTGACTGTGTCGGTTTCGAACGCATGAATGAAGCTATAGCGATCGGCTTATCTCTTGGAGAGGGAAGCGACGACCTTTTTCAATGCCTTATGAAACAAACCGCTGACTCGAACGGTGACGCTGCCTTTGTTGGCCTTGCCGCCGTCACCGTCCAATACCCCATTCCCCCAGAGTATGCAGATGCAACTGTTGAGACCCTTACGACTTGCGTACCTGATGATCTTCTCGCCAACCAGCTATCCCTCCAATACCTGCAAACGAGGAACTTTTCTGTTGATGTTGACTTAGATTGCCTTACCAGTGAACTGGCCTCTTCTGGTATTGCTCCTTCCTTTTGGGAAGCAGCTTTCCTCACCCAAGACGCTGAACAGCTAGCGGCTGTCGCCGCCTTAGTAACTTCATGTGAAAAGGCATTACATGAAGGCCTCCTCACATCTGTCCCTGAAGATTTCGTCCCTTGGGAAGGACAACGGGCCCTTACCGAAGTCGCTCCTCCAGCGAGGAATAATGCCTATTCGGAAGCTCCGCCGATGACGATCGATACAAGTGGGCCATATCAGGCCATTATTACTACAGCCGATGGCGATATGACCTTTGATCTTCTCGAAGACACAGCTCCCAATACGGTCAATAACTTCGTGAACCTGACTGAAGATGGATACTACGACGGTGTGATTTTCCACCGGGTAATTGAAGGGTTCATGGCCCAAGGAGGCGACCCGACAGGACAGGGAACTGGCGGCCCAGGATACCAGTTCGGAGATGAAGTTGATGACGGCCCAGCAATGGAGTCAAGAGGACTTCTTGCGATGGCAAATGCTGGCCGAGGGACCAACGGCAGTCAATTCTTCATCACATTCGAACCCACCCCGCATCTCACAGGGAATCATACGATCTTTGGAACATTAACGAACGGTGATGATGTCCTTTCAGCGATAGATTTACGTGACCCTGCAAGTCCTGCATCACATGGAGAAGTTATCCTTGAAATCCGTATTATTGGACCATAACGTCTCAGCATCCCTCAGTACGACTTGGGCAAGCCGAGAGTTTTACTGGAGATAAAATTCAGGACCATTTCCTGAGAAACTGGGGCGATCTTCATGAGACGGGCTTCTCGCCAATAACGTTCAACATGGTATTCGCTGGCGTACCCGAACCCGCCCAAGGTTTGCATGGCACGATCGGCAGCGAAGAAACCAGCATCTGCTGCTAAATATTTCGCCGTATTTGCTGCTTCCGCGCAGGAAATTCCCTGATCGTACTGCCATGACGCTTTCCTGATCATCAATTCCGCAGCGTGAAGCTTCATATGAGCTTCAGCAAGGGGGAAAGCGATCCCTTGATTCTGGCCGATCGGCCTGTCGAACACGACACGAGTATTCGCATACTCCACAGCCCGATTCACTGCAGCTTTCCCGATCCCCAAAGCTTCAGCAGCAATTAAAATACGTTCCGGATTTAGGCCATCGAGAATATATCGAAAGCCCTCACCTTCGTTCCCGATACGACGTGACGCGGGAACCCGCAACCCGTCGTATCGGACTTCACACGATACGACAGCGTTCCTACCGACCTTCGCAATGGGGGTAATATCGACTGCCGGATCATCTAAATCAACAAGAAAAAGCGATATGCCATCGGTCGGACTTGCTGCTTCCTCATAAGGCGTTGTTCGCACAAGAAGCAGGCACATGTCACAGTAGGGGGCTTTGCTCGTCCAGACTTTCGCGCCCGTGATCACATATTCATCGCCATCTCGTTCAGCTCGGGTCCGGATCTTTGTCGTGTCCGTTCCCGCATCCGGCTCCGTCACTCCAAAAGCGACATGGAGCTCACCAGAAGCGACTTTTGGCAGAACATCGGCGACGAGTTCCGGCGAACCATATTTTCGGACAGGTTCCATCCCGAAGATCGAAAGGTGAATAGCGGAACACCCATTCATGGCTGCCCCTGACGCTGCGATTTCTTCAAGGATGACTGACGCTTCCGTAATTCCTCGCCCACCACCGCCGAAGGATTCAGGGATAGCGATCCCGATCCAACCGCCTGCAGCCATTTTGTCGTAGAACTCCCAAGGAAATTCATGGGCATCGTCCTTCTCACGCCAATACTCGTCAGGATAATCAGCGCAAACACGGCGGATCGCTTCCCTGATTTCTTCAATCTCAGCATTTTTTTCAAAATCCAACGGACCTATTCCTTGCTTTGCTGTATCTATCACGTAACTGTAAGCCACAGCATCAAAATTTTGTATTCCTCAACTGCATTTATCTCGCCGAATGCGGTACTCTACGCCAATGGTTGGATCGATTCTTGGCAATAGGGTACTTAGAACAGAAGACAGGCAGCTTCTCACGTCCGGCGGAACCTACGTCTACGATCTTGAGTTAGATAATCTCGCATACGCGTTTTTTGTTCGCTCTACTGTCGCCCACGCAACAATCACAAACCTGAATACTGCCCAGGCTGCGGCAGCTCCTGGAGTTATTGGAGTAATTACTTCTGCCGATCTTGATATTGCCCCGTTCAGTGCTGGAATCGCCAAAGTCAACGAAGCGTTTTCCCGTCCACCTCTAGCAGTAGACCTTGTCCGCTATGTCGGCGACCCCATAGCAGTTGTCGTAGCTGAATCATTTCAACAAGCAGTTGACGCTGCTGAACTCATCGATATCGAATACGATTTCCTCCCGACAATCGTCGACCCAGAAAGCGCGTTGGAGTCTGAGAGTCCGCTGATCTTCCCTGAGAAAACAGACAATATAGCGATCACCATGCTCGACCCAGAATCAGATGTGCTCGCAGACGCAACGCACGTCATACGCGGCCGGTACGTCAACCAGCGAGTCGCTGGCGCCCCACTCGAACCCAACTCTGCAGCCGCTATCGTCAACGGAGAAAAATTGACGTTCTACTGTGCCACCCAAATGCCACATAGCTTAAAAGATAAACTCGCTGAAACCCTTGACCGTGACGCTGACACAATCCGGGTCATAGCTCCAGATGTCGGTGGTGGCTTCGGAGCCAAGGCAGGGCTCTATATTGAATTCCCGGTGCTTGCCGTCTTAGCTGAAAAATATGGGCGCCCAGTGACATGGACCGAAACAAGAAGCGAAGATATGGTCGCGCTCGCACACTCACGAGCCCAAATCCAATACTGTGAAACAGGATTTGACGAGGATGGAAAACTCACCGGAATGCGAGTACGCCTTGTCGGCGACGCAGGAGCCTACCCCAGCATGGGCGCGCTGCTTCCAGGATTAACGAAACAAATGGCGAACGGCACGTACAATTTTCCAAAAGTACGCTTCGACGTGGCAGTCGCGATTACGAACACATCTCCGACCGGTGCTTATCGGGGTGCTGGACGGCCAGAAGCAACAGCGCTCATTGAACGAGCCATGGACCAGGCAAGCATAGAACTAGGTATAGACCCGTTAGAGATACGGCGGCGAAATTTCATCCAATCCGACCAGTTCCCGTTTGACACCCTCACCGGGTGGACATATGACACGGGCGATTATGTTACTTCGATGGAAAAAGCAGCTGAGATCATCGACTATGACGATCTTCGTGAACAACAACGTCAACGGAGAGAACAAGGATCCAACCGGGCGTTAGGGATCGGCGTCGCTTCCTACGTTGAAGTAACTAGCGGTGGAGGTGGGTCAGAATACGCGTCGTTAGAAATACATGATGATGGAACTGCCACCATGAAAGCAGGAACATCAGCTCATGGACAGGGTCACCAGACCAGCTTCGCGATGATCGTTTCCGAACATACAGGTATTCCTGTGGAGAGCATCACGCTCGTCCAATCCGACACAGATATAGTTCCCCGCGGCGGCGGTACTGGAGGGTCACGGTCCCTACAGCTCGGAGGGTCAGCTGTGAAAGAAGCGACAGATGCGGTCATAGCGAAAGCGAAAGATCTCACAGCGCACCTTCTTGAAGCTTCCGTGGACGACATCGTCGTCAATACCGAGCAGGGAACTGTCGGCGTTGCTGGCGTTCCCGCCACTGCGTTGAGCTGGGGAAACCTAGCTGCAGCTTCAAAAAAAGAAGTACCTGAAGGAATTCTCGACAGTCAAGATGGCATGGAAGGGCTTGCCGCCCAACTTGATTTCAATCAGGAAAATGGGACGTTCCCATTCGGTACTCATATTTCTGTTGTTGACGTTGACCTTGAAACCGGTGAGGTGACGCTTGTCCGCCATGTCGCTGTTGATGACGCTGGGACGGTCATTAACCCACTTATCTTCGAAGGACAACAGCAAGGCGGTATCGGACAGGGGATATCTCAGGCACTATACGAAGAAGTTCTCTATGATGCTGAAGGCAACCCTCAGACAGGAAATTTCATGGATTACGCCTTTCCATCTGCGGCGGAAATGATCGACTTTGAAACACACCACACCGTTACCCCGACCCATTTGAATCCTCTTGGCGCAAAAGGCATCGGAGAAGCAGCGACAATCGGGTCAACGCCAGCTGTGCAAAATGCTGTCATCGATGCGCTTGCGCATCTAGGTGTTCGCCACATTGATATGCCATGTACGCCGGAACGGGTGTGGAAAACGATCCAAGCTGCAGAAAAAGGGACGCTACCGGATCCTTGGAGGGAACCCCCAGAGATCTTTGATGAACTTACCGCAGGTTCTTAGATCTGTTCTTCTGGCATAGGGTCACCAGCGAGAATGATCGTGATTGCTGTTGCGGTAGTGAGACATAAGACGCCAATAGTGAATGGTGTTAGTGATGTATCGACTTGGGTTGTGATAAGCCCGCCGATAAGAGCGCCGAAGCCCATCCGGATGGCGCTTGTCAACGCTGACGCGGTCCCGGCGATATCAGGGAGGGGAAATAGGGCAGCAGAATTCAGGTTCGGCATCAGGAACATAAAGGTGGCGAGCATGATCGCCAGGATCGGGATAAACGCCCAGAAATGTGGAACCCCATCGGCGAAAACAGTGACGATGAGAAGCGCCGCTGACGTTAGAACGAGAAACAGAGAAGCCCAAAAGAGGATTTTTTGTATACCGAAAATCATGACGAACTGGCCGTTCAGCAGGGAAGTGATCCCGAACAGAATAGCTACCATGCCGAAGATAAAGGGAAACTGGCTGCCTCGCCCGAGTATGTCGCTAATCATTTGCTCGCTCGATGATAGATACAAAACAAATATCGCCTGGAGGAAGATCGAAGCTACGGTATAGGTCGCGGGAATACGGGTGGTGCAGACACGCTTGTAGCCTCGCAGCGTCGTTTTGATATTGACTTTCGTGCGATACGCAGGGTTGAGGGTTTCCGACAGGCGAAGACTCCATATTCCTATCGCTACAGCCCAGATCACACAGAACCAGAAAATACCCTGCCATGGAAAAATAGCGATAATGCCGGCGCCCAAGGCAGGGGCGACTATAGGGACGAGCACAAACACTGCCATGATTTCTGACATGGCTTTCGCCATGCGGTTCCCTTCGAAAGAATCGCGGATGATGGCGACAGCTACGACGCGTGAACCTGCAGCTCCTATGCCCCATACGAAACGGGCGGTCATAAGCAGAGAAAAGCTCGGAGCGAAAGCAGATCCGATAGCGCCTACCAGATAAATACATATCCCTATATAGAGAACGGGTTTTCGGCCGAACCAATCTGAAAGTGGCCCAAAAAATAATTGGGCGATCGCTAAACCGATGAAATAAATTGTGATGATTTGGCGTTCCTGCCCGCCGGTGTCTGAAAGGTTAAAACTAGAACGAATATCATCGAAAGCGGGCAAAATGATATCGATCCCTAAAGCCATCAGCGCCATCAGCGCTGAAATTAAAGTTAAGAGCTCTCTTCGTTGTAGGCCATGAGGGGCGGACCCAGCATCATTTGATCGAAGGTTACTTCCAGAAGAACTCACTCAGGAACTCTACAGCAGTTCTCTCTCAACACCTGCTATGACTATCTGTTGCTTACAGATACCGAGCGGGTGAGGGGAATCGAACCCCCGTCCTCAGCTTGGGAAGCTGATGTTCTACCATTGAACTACACCCGCATCTAGGTCCAAAGTACAAAGAAACACGCCAAAACAGGACACTCAGCAGAAAACGATGAAAAAACCCGCGTCCGGATTTTTTCTTATTCGTCCGCTAAGGTTTTCAAAAACGTGGATTTCCGGAAAAGCGGTTGGCTGCGTATAGTGTAATTCTTTCCTTTTTGGACCGCCGTTATAGGATCTTTCTCTTATTGATGGTGGGACATAAGGATAGGGAATTATGGACGTAAGGCCTAAGACCTCTGTCGATAAAAAAGCCAGAATACAAAAATGATAAAAACAACTAGAGTATTTGGCTCTCTCCAAAATAATATGAAAAAGAAAGCAGGGTTTCTTCTCCCTATCATCGGATGCTTGCTTCTTGTGGCTGGTGCTTGCTCCAGCGTAGATACCTCAGCGACATCTACCTCCGGTACGGTTGCCCCAACCGTTGCCCCAACCGTTCCTACCGTTGCCCCAACTTCACCTCCTGTTGTGGAAGTAATTCCTGAAGAGATCGAAGAGGTCGAAGTCGTGGTATATGACGATCTGGCAGGCAAGACCTTAGATCAAGCCGTGTATACATTGGGACCAGATATCCCGCATCGTGTTTGTGACATGGACGCATCCCCCGAATGTCCAATGACCTTAGACTCCATCATTGGCCGCTACACCTTTTCTATCGGAAAGGGAATTGTGTGGTTCTATAGTATTGAAACGCCTGAGCGTGTTCTCACCTTCTCGCTCTGTGAGCACTGGTCGTGTGAAGATTTCGAATACGTTACTCCTCCTGATGCTGTGTGCGATGACTACTCCTTCCTTGTTGGTATGACCCGAGAAGAAGCCGAACAAGTTCTTCTCGACGCTGGACTGAATTCAGGGAATATACCGCTTACTGGAGATGGGACTATTAGCGAAGACATACAGAAGCACTTCATCGTGGCAGATAGTTACTTTACCTCGTTGCCGAGAGGAACCGTTTCGAGCGTTCAGCAGCACGACAATTGCTCACCATATAGTTTTCATGGATGGCCAATTTGGATCCATGTCACTGTCTCTCTTGGTGAGCATCCTCCAGAAGGCTGAGAAGTATCAACCCGCAATATTTGAAAAAGAGTAGTCAAAAGAGAAACCCCTTCTCGGGTTAGGAAGAACGGGAGGGGCTCTCTCTTTACCTTTTAAAGCAACTTATATAGATTTTTAGACCAATCAACAAATATCTGTAAAAATACGCTTATGGTCACAGTCCCAGACATTATCCAGCAGTCAGCTTTTCAATTTCCGAACCGGTGCGCCATTTCTGTCAACAATGAGGAACTAACCTTCGCAGAAGTCGACGAGCGCTCAAACCGCTTAGCGCACTTGATCAAAACCATGGGCGTATCCCCAGGTGAACGAATTGCGTTTCTTGCAATGAACGAGAAAGAGTTTTTTGAAATCCAAATCGGCGCTATTCGCGCTGGAGTTGTCCTAGTCCCGTTGAACTTCCGACTCGCCGTTCCAGAACTCGGATTCATAATGGAAAACTCAGACCCACAACTCCTTATTACCGGACCGGGATTCCATGAAATCGGAGCACAACTTAACTGTCCAAAACGATTAGCTTTAGGACCCGAGTACGAACAGGCATTGGAATCCGTTTCTCCATTAGAACGATCACCGATAGATGCCTCGCAAATCTGCTCCGTCCTTTACACGAGCGGGACAACTGGAAGGCCGAAAGGCTCACTAATATCGAATCAGGCACTATGGGCTCGGATAGTATCGTTCACGCTTGAGTACAAGCCAGACCCGAACAACATCTACCTTCAAGGCCTTCCCCTGTTCCACATCGCGGCGAACGTATCGTTTACCTACGCATACAATGGCGTCCCTAACATCGTTATTCGCGACTTCAACCCTGCTGACATCATCAACGTACTAGAAGAGAAAAAAGTTACTGATGCGTTATTTGTCCCAACAATGATCAATCTCCTCATCAATCATCCCGATATTGAAACAGCTGATTTGTCCGCTCTCAATTTCGTAGCCTATGGGGCATCAACGATTCCACCTTCTATGCTTGAGAAAGCCATCGAGGTTTTCGACGCTGATTTCTGCCAGCTGTTTGGAATGACCGAAACTTCAGGATGCACGGCGTTACGACCCGAGGACCACGATCCGGTCAATAAGCCGCACCTGCTGTCATCGGCAGGGGTCGTCGCGCACGGCTTCGAAGTGCGCGTCGTTAACGATCAAGACGTAGACGTTCAAATCGGGGAAGTAGGGGAAGTCATTTGCCGCGGCCCGGCGCTCATGGACGGGTACTTAGGAGATGAAGAAGCGACAGCTGCCGCATTACGAGGAGGTTGGATGCACACCGGCGATCTCGGACAACTTGACGATGAAGGATACTTGTACATCACTGACAGAAAAAAAGATATGATCATCTCCGGAGGGGAAAACATCTACCCGAGAGAAGTCGAAGATGTTTTCTTTTCCCATGAGGCCGTACATTCAGCTGCCGTGATCGGTATTCCTGACGAACGCTGGGGTGAACAAGTTCACGCAATCGTTGTCCTGCACCCTGACTCATCAATCCAAGAAATGGACCTTCTGGTTTACGCTCGAGAGAACCTCGCAAGATATAAGGTTCCGAAATCGGTTGCATTCGTTGAAGAACTTCCTGTGAACGCAACCGGAAAAGTTTTAAAGAAAATACTCCGTGAACCGCACTGGGAAGGGCATGAACGCCAAGTTCATTGATCAATAACTGGGAAGGAAAAGATCAACCCTGTAAAACCAGAACCCCATAGCCACAAGCATCGGGAATACTCCAACACCGTAGGTGATGTATTTGAATTTCTTCCCTTTGTTTTCACTGTTTGCGATTCGGTAGATCCGGTACCAGAGTACGAAGAAAACAAGCCCGTACAGTATGACTGCAAGCAGCTGGCCGTCATCTCCGTCTAATCCTTCGCCGAATCCTTCCGTTTCCGTATTCGTCTTTTCGATCACAGTGGTAACCTCACCGCGGAAAGTTTCGGTCACCTCTGTAGCTACTTCACCGTCTCGATCAACGGTTTCTGTTGTCGTGACTTCTTCAGACACGATGGCGGTTTCAGTTGTGCTTGCAATCAACTCATTAATTTCTTCCTGAGTTGGCAGGTATGGAACATCAGTTTGCGTGAGTTTGGCGACCACAATATAGCGCTGTGCCGCCGAATACTTTGGGTGGCATGATGTCAACGTCAGTCTGTTATCTCCTTGGTCATTTACAACCCATGTATCGCTAGGTTCAACAATGAAACGTTCTGTCACCGTGTAGATGCAGTTGCCGTAGGGGGTATTGACTCGTATTTCATCACCAAACTTGAGGTTAGCGATATCGCCGAAAGGTGCGCCGTAGGTTGTTCTATGGCCGGCGATGGCTGCGTTTCCAGTTGAACACAGGGCAGCCGAATCTATGTAGTGGCCTGGGCCCTTGCGAAGGTCACTCACAGCGGTTCCGGAAACCACAATGGAGTCTAAGCCCATAACGGGGGCGACGATCTGGGCGATAGCCTCTCCTTGGGGTTTGTACACAATGTTGCTAAGAGCGGAGATCTCCTCGGCAGTGAGGTTGTCGAATGGTGAGCTAGATACTTCTGTTTCGACGGTTTCAGTGCGTTCGACCTCTTCACTGACAGTGATCGTTTCGAGTTTCGTAAATGTGTTTTGGATAAATTCATCTGACGCGAGTTCTTCGGTAACCGTATCAAGATCATTTTCTAGGCCCTTCTGCGCTTGAGCAGTGATGAGCGCAGTACCGAACAGTTGATAAATAGCGAATAGAAATAACAAAACACC
>JAQWQL010000065.1 GCA_029244605.1 Acidimicrobiales bacterium
TGAAAAACCAATTATTGGAGGTTGGTTAAAACGTAACGGGGCTATTCCAGCATCTAAATCGACTCGCGAAGAAGCAGAAAACCGAGCGATCTCACTCCTAAAAGATGGGTATTCTGTCGCGGTCATGCCGGAAGGAAGACTAGTCCCAGAAGTCGACCGGCCAGAGGGAGTAGGCCAAGGCAGACCAGGGATTTCACGAATAGCTAGTGCTGCTAATGTTTCCATTCTCCCTGTCGGTATTACTGGGACTGAAAAAGTCTGGCCTATGGGGAAAGCATTCCCTCTTTTAAAACTTTCTCGACCAACAGTTACGATAAGGTTTGGAGACCCCATTCAACTTCAAAGTGACGACCACATTACCAACGTTGGAGTTGTTATGGACCGAATTAGAACACTCGTTAATTCGGCCTAGCAAAATTACAGATATTACTTAGCCCTGTTTCTACGAAATTGAATATCTGTATCTCCCCGTCGAAATTCATGTGTTATTTCATTAAGGTTTGAAATGGTTTCTTCATCTAAGGGGTTTTGCACAGCACGGATTGCATCATCAAGCTGTTGAGGGTTTGTAGCTCCGATGATTGGTGAAGTAATCGTAGGATTAGCCAGAACCCAACCAATAGACAATTGGGCTAGGGAAACTCCTGCTTGTTCAGCAACAGGCCGGATTAGGTCAACTGTCTCGTGAGAAATATTTGCCCAATACCGGTCCATGTACCTCTGACCCTGACCACCTTCTAATGTAAATCTTGTCCCATCAAGGGGTGCCTCGCGAGAGTGTTTTCCGGTAAGTAACCCACCAGCCAAGGGGTTGTAAGGTATTACTGCAATTTCCTTAAAGTCACACAGACTATATAAGTCACGCTCTGGCTCTCGAAACAAAAGATTGTACCTTGGCTGAACACAGTCAAAACGAATTAGATTATTGGCTTCGGAAACACCTATCGTCAAAGCTAAATACCAAGCAGGGTAATTCGAACAACCTGCATAGAGAATTTTCCCTTGACGAATAAGATCATCCAAAGCTTCTAGTGTTTCATCAATCGGCGTTTCAAAGTCAGGGAAATGAACCTGATACAGATCTATATAATCTGTCTGCAATCTCTTGAGTGATGCCTCAACCGAATCTCTAATGTTCCTTCTACTAGAACCACCTTGCCATGGATTTGGCCCTGTGGGAGCAAAGAATTTTGTTGCCAACACAACATCGTCACGATGAGGACCTATCCACTCCCCAATGATTCGCTCCGTCTTACCAATATCCTCTGGAACACCATTTGCGGGGTAGATGTCTGCAGTATCCAGAAAGGAGATCCCTGCCTCAAGAGCGTAGTCAAGGATTTCGTGAGATTGAGCTGTATCGCACTGATTTCCAAAAGTCATTGTACCCAAACACAACCGAGAGACTTTTAGACCAGTTCTTCCAAGCTTCTTGTATTCCATAGCTACGATACTTCCTCCATCTTCACTGGACGGCAATCACTATCACAGTTCCCATTTGTATTAGCTCCTTCGTTAACTGCAGGTCGATGCAAAATAGCGGCCTCCGCTTCGAAACGGCCTTTAACCCGCCCCTCTTCAGCTTCGACTACTATCATTTCTCCATCCACGATTAAACTATATCCACCTAGAGTCACAGGCGGCCACAACAAAGCGACAGATGGCCTGTCAATTACATTCGCTGAAGTCTTTCTCCCTAAGCCGCATACGAAACCATCTGCTTCTTTAGATAACACAACGTGGGTAATGTGAGGGTGAGCTTGGCTATCAGTCGTAATGAGGTATGCGGTCTCCCCATATTCCTCCAGCGCTTCATCTAGATTCTCGATATCAACCGGGATACTCATGCAAAAACTGTCCTGCCGATCCATTCTGCAATCAAGGCAGGTTTTTCTTGACCTTCAACCTCTACAGTCATTTTTCTCGTCAAATCTATAGCATTTCCTTTCAACGCTACATCTATAGCCTGCGAAGTTGCTCGAACTCTAGAGCCGGCAGGAACCGGATTAATAAACCGAACTTTATTTAACCCATAGTTGATTCCCATCAATACACCCGTAACATCCTTGTAGGAGTCATCGACCGGAATACTCGTCGAAAGATGCACAAGCATTGACAGTGTAAGGAAGCCATGAGCGATGGTCCCCCCAAAGGGAGTTTGAGCAGCTCGTTCAACATCAACGTGAATGAACTGATGATCTATCGTTGCATCAGCAAAATCATTGATTCTTTCTTGGGTTATTTCAAACCACTCACCAGCTACTGGGTCCGCCCCGACAGTACCCTGCATCGCCTCGTATGCTCTTTTCGCATTCTCACTCATGAAACATCCTCCAAAAGGTAATAGACCTCCCTTATCCTATGCCTTTGCAAGCTACAAGTGAAATAATACGAAGCTTTCAAGCACAGTTACTTAGATTTTGCAGTTATGCACATAATAAGAAAATCTGCTAATTCTAGATAATGGCGAATTCTCCAGACCCACTAAGGATGTTAGATCTTTCACAGTCTCGATCTGCAGCAGTTATTTCAACGGTTACTGAAAACCAGATGTCCCTTCCCACCCCATGCGACTTGTGGGACGTTAAAGACATCATTAATAAACTCATAGCTTCGACACGCCTATTTGCAGGGTTCGGACTCCGACAGCCAGCTGACCCTTCGCTTGATTTAATAAACCCTAAGGATCTGTTTGAAGGCGACCCGACTGGGGCCTACCTTGCTGCTGCAAAGGAATGTCGAGATGCGTGGAGATGTCCAGGAGCTTTAGATGGCCTGGCCACGTCAACGATCGGCGAGGCAAAAGCTAAAGCGGTTCTAAACGCGAGAATATTCGATACAACTATCCTCACGTGGGACATTAGCCAAGCATGCGGCATTCACCACCTTATTGATGAAGAGCAAGCTTCCTATGTTCTATATGTTGCGGAGAGACTTGTACCAGCTGTTAGGTCACAAAGTCCAGAGCGGTACAAAGACCAAGTACTTCAAGAAGGTGAAGTAAGCACAGTCAACAAACTAATTGGCATAACCGGACGCGATCCGACTTGGAAGGCTAAGTTGACTGAGTTTAAAAAGTCTTAACTTCTTGGAACATCGGACCAAGGTATCTCCTTGTCCACTCGCGGCTCTCCTGGAAGTCCAAGAACCTGCTCTCCCAAGATATTTCGCATAATTTCAGACGTTCCCCCTTCAATAGAGTTAGCCCGAACGCGAAGAAATGCGTATCGAGGTCCATGTATTGAACCGTCAGTAGATAAAAGTTCAGGCCTTCTAAATGTGTAGTCATACCCGACTTGCCCTGAAGGTCCGAGCATATTCAGGCATAGCTCATAAATTGCCTTATTCAGCTCTGCTGAAGCTAGTTTCCCTATGGACCCCTCAGGCCCTGGATTACCCGCCTTTGCGGCAGTGGAAGCTCGCTGATTAGTTAGCCTTAACGCTTCCGACTTAACCCATAGAGTCATGAGGTCATCTAATGTCTTCTGATCTTTGCTATCTGACGGAAGGTTCTCCCATATCGAAACAGCATCTAAGATCGGGCCAGATCCTGGTTGAGATGTTGAACCTCCGCTACTTCCACCTATAGCCGATCGTTCATTCATCAAGGTCGTTAAAGCTACTCGCCACCCTTCTCCAGCGTCTCCAATTCTGCACGAGTCAGGGACGCGGACCTCAGTTACATATACCTCATTGAATTCCGCTTCACCGGTAATCTGACGTAAAGGCCGAACCTCTACTCCAGGAGCTCGCATATCTAAAGCGAAATACGTCATCCCTTTGTGCTTAGGAAGCTCCGGATTGCTTCTCGTAACTAGCATCCCCCAATCACCTAGATGAGCAAGAGTGTTCCATACCTTTTGTCCGGTGATGACCCATTCGTCACCATCTCTTTCAGCTTTACAAGCCAACCCAGCAAAATCAGAGCCAGCTCCTGGCTCTGAGAACAGCTGGCACCATCTCTCTTCCCCCGTATACATAGGTCGAAGAAATCTCTTTTTTTGTTCAAGAGTCCCATGTGTCGAGATCGTGGGCCCAGCCAGTGACATGAAGAAGGTAGTTGGGTCGGTAGGCTGAGCTCCTGCTTCTCGCATTCTCCGCTCCACAATCCTTTGCATATTTGGGGGTAAGCCTAAACCTCCTTCTTCTTCTGGGAAATGCACCCAAGCAAGTCCTGCATCAAACCGAGCACCTCGAAAATCTATATTTTCCATAGATTGAGGACTGTTCTCCTCTAGGAACTCTTCAACCAGTTTGAGTAAGTGTTTTTCTTGTTCTGCTTTATCTAGAGAGGAAATCGAAAAAGTGTTCATAGTCTAAGTCTTACCGGAATTTAATCGAGAACCGTAATTAATCTGAAAGAACCACATATCTCCTGATCAAGATTTTAGATCGCTTGTCTACTATGAAAGTTTAAGGTTCGGGTTAGCTCCGCTGTCGAGGAGGCTAGGCCCATCCTGTAGAAATCTTCTCCACCCGGTAGCAGCGACCATGGCAGCATTATCGGTGCAATAAGCACGACTTGGAACGAAAGGATGGAGACCATCTTCTAAACAAATATCAAAGATTTCTTCACGTAATCTTGAATTAGCTGCAACGCCACCTCCGATACACAGACCTTTTGCCCCGGTTTCTGCAGCAGCTTTGCGAGCCTTTGATGTAAGAACCTCTACAACAGCTTCTTGAAATGAAGCAGCAACATCTTCAGCAGGTGTTTCAGGATTTTGGCGGACATAATTGATAACGGCCGTCTTTAAACCGCTGAAGCTAAAATCATACCCTTGATTAATCATCGGCCTAGGAAATTCAATATTGTTACTTCCGGTCTCTGCCAAGTGGTCGATTACAGGTCCACCTGGATATCCCAGACCTAAGTAGCGCGCAACTTTATCGTATGCTTCCCCAACTGCATCATCTAAAGTTTGTCCAAGGATTGAGTACCGTAAGTGTTCTTCCATTTGAACCAGAATCGTATGCCCGCCTGAAACTAACAAAACAATCAGGGGAAGTTCAAGATCTGGTTCTTCAAGGAAACAGGAATAGAGATGCGCTTCAAGATGGTTCACCCCAATATATGGCTTTCCCCAGACAAGAGATAGAGCTTTCGCAGCACTCACTCCAATTAGGAGAGAACCAACTAAGCCAGGTCCATTTGTCGCCGCCACTAAATCTATGTCTTTGGGCTCGACACCTGCTTCTACAAGGGCTTGGGCTATAACAGGGTTTATAAGACTCACATGAGCTCTGCTAGCAACTTCAGGGACTACCCCACCGTAGCGAGCATGGAGATCTACTTGGCTGCTAACAACTGAAGATAAGACCACGTTTTCGCTAGTAACCACAGAGGCTGCCGTTTCATCACAAGAAGTCTCAATTCCTAGCGTAAGTCCAGATTTCATGATGTTATAGATTCCTTTGATTCCTGACTTCTCTTTATAGAACTTAAAATTTCTGCATAAGGCTGCTCGTGAATGTCATGTGCCCACATTATTAATGCGTCCTCATTATCAGGCTGATAATAGGCTCTTCTAATTCCTGCTGGAGCCATACCAAATTTCCTGTATAAGGCCTGAGCTGGAAGATTTCCAATACGTACTTCGAGTGTAAGATGATTCGCCCCAATGGCTATCGCTTCTTCAAGTAATTTGATCATGATGTTAGTAGCGACTCCCTTACTGAGATGAGATTCTTGTACCGCAATGGTAGTTATATGAAAATCTTCTCCGGCTAGTAAACCACCTCCGAAACCAATAACTTTCCCATCTTCTGCAGCTACGCAATATGACCGTTCAGTTCGGGAAAGTTCCTTCAACCATAGTTTTTTACTCCAAGGCTTCGGAAATGCTTCCCGGTCAATTTCAATAATCTCTTTAATATGATTCGCAGATGCTTTGAGTATTTTCATAACAATCTTCGCTTCTGATTTTCAATCTCGACTGCATCGGGTTTCCTTAAATACACTGGCTCTAGTTCAGTAGGTACAACAAACTCTTCTCGGAGTGCCTTTGCATGGGCCAATTGCACTATCGAAGCGGCAGATGGGAAAGCGATACTCGGCTCAGCCGCTTCCACTCCTCGGAGATTAGTGAACGTATCAGCATAGCGAACTGCTCCATCCCCTACAAGTATTGCTTCATTTCCATGTGCTTGCAGCTCCGCAGCCAAATCATCCGGAGTGCTTACGGATGGCTCGCTTACTCTTTGAACTCCACCGGGAACTTGACGATAATCAGCATGGAAAATCTCCCCTCTACGAGCATCAATAGTAGCTACTATAAGTTTCGAGCAATGGCGAACAGGATACGCAAGCAAATCAAGACTTGATACCCCAATCATTGGGACTCCAAGACCAAATGCTACAGAAACTGCAGTGGCTACACCGACGCGTAGACCGGTGTACAGGCCTGGGCCGACATCGACAGCTACTACACTAATTTCATTCATATTGATTCTTGCCTGTTTAAGAACAAATTCAATCTGTGGTGTTAAATTCTCAGCATGCCTTCTTCCTCTTGCTGAGTGAATAGAAGCTAAGACACCTTCATGTCCACCAATTGCACATCCAACCTGTGCCGTAGCGCTTTCAATCCCTAGAATAATCACTTCTGAATACTCCAATCAGCAAGAGCCTCTTTTAGTTCTTCCATCCGTCCATGCCAACTCGCACCAACAGATGAGATCGTTACAATGCGTTCATTATCTTCTTGGCCATATTCAAATCGAATCTCGAGATAATTTTGAGGTATTGCAGGAACTATCTGATCTCCCCACTCTATAAGTGTTACCGTTTCTCCTTCAAGAAGTTCGGGCAGCGCCAAATCACGAACCTCTTCTAAATCTTCAATTCGATATACATCCAAATGATTCAGCGTTAACCGGCCCGAATAGTCCTTGGCAAGGGTAAAAGTTGGACTCGTTATTGATTCCTCTACTCCTAATGACTTACCAAAACCCTGAGTAAACGCAGTTTTCCCTGCGCCAAGGTCACCGACTAGCAAAAGTAAGTCCTTTGCAATCGCAAGCTCAGCTATGCACGCAGCTAAAGCTTGCGTCTCTTCAGCGCTTTTTGTCCTAGCATTAAACACTCTCTCAGGTTAGTGCTTACGGATCAAAGATCACCGCCAAAAAGAAGCAGAAGCAATATTTCGTAGCTAGCTAGTGCCGCCAACACTTCTTATAGCTTTTTCAACTGCAACAGTTGCAAGAAGCCGGACGGTTGATATTGAGGCTTCCACCGTTCCAGTAGCTGCGACAACAACGGCATCGCCATCTCCTTGAGTATGAGCGGGAAACAAAGCTTTACCATAGCCGTCATGGGCGCTCTGGCTAGTAAGGAAACAGTCGCTTTTCGTCAATCTAGCATTTGTTACAACTACACCTATTGTCGTATTCTCAAACGGAATGATTTCAGGAAACTCGAAAGTCCCCTCTTCTATTGATTGGCCCACTGACCCATCATCAATATCACCACTAGCATTCACAGCAATTAATGCAGCTACGATTAAATCTCCTGAACGACATGACGCGGCACCAAGTCCACCTGGCCTCGATTGTTCTCTCCCCCTCCACTTCGAAACGGTTGCGCCCGTACCTGCCCCAATTAATCCAACCTCGGTTTTGCTTACTGAAGCGGATTCCGCTGCTATTCTTCCTTCTTGTATACCTGGGCGTTTCGAGGGGTCGCCCTCATTAAGGTCAAAAAGGGACATCCCTATGACGATCGGAACTTTACCTGCAGATGTAGGAAAACCTCGTCCGCTGTCTTCGAGGAAACTCATGACTCCCTCACAAGCTGCAAGTCCATAAGCAGATCCACCCGAGAGTACAACCGCATCAATACGTTCAACTAAACGATTGGGATTCAGTAAGGCAAAATCCCGAGTTGCAGGGGCTCCTCCACGGATTTCTCCCGATGCAACCGTCCCGTCTGGAAATAGGACGACAGTGCATCCAGTTGCGGCTTTTCTATCGCTCCAGTTCCCAACTTCAACTCCATGAATATCTGTAAGCATTTCTATCCATTCTTAAAAATCATGAATATCTTCGCGGAATCCGACTCTCTATTCCGCAAATGATTTCATAAGTTATTGTGTCAAAAATTTCAGCCCATTCGGCCGCAGTGATCATCTCATCGCCCTGTGAGCCTAAAATAACTACCTCATCGCCGGCGACTATTTCATTGTGTCCACAGTCAACCAAGAATTGATCCATCGTAACGTTTCCTACAATTGGGTGTCGTTTCCCTCCGATAAGAACTTGAGCTCCACAGTGACCCGCATCACGACGTAACCCATCTGCGTAACCCATCGGCACAGTAGCGACTGTAGTCTTTTCCTCTGCTTCCCAACTCAAACCATAAGAAACGCTCTCACCGGCTTCTATTCTCTTGACATAAGATACTTCGGAACAAACTTTCATTACAGGACGAAGATCTAGATCTGAATCTTTCTCTTCTAAAGGAGATAACCCATAAATAGCCAGACCGCAACGGACTAGGTCGTACCTTCCTTCTGGGTTATTTAATGCAAGAGCGGAATTAGCGGCATGCTGCATCTTGGATTCAATACCTTCAGTTTCGATTTCTTTGACAGTCTTATTAAAGTTCGCAAGCTGTCTAGCTGTAAATGGGTGTGAGGGGACATCCGCAACTGCACAATGCGTCCATAGGCCATCAAGCAACAGCGATGACTTCTCAGATATAGCTTTAGCTAATGTAAGTGCTAAATCTGGGCTTACCCCAACTCGGTGCATCCCCGTATCGATTTTGAGATGCACTGGAACTTTTCTACCTACCTGAGTAGCAGCTGCAGCTACAGCTGCTATGCCCTCTCCGCTGTACACTGCTGGCCTTAGTCCATGCTCAACAACCTGGACCATCTCTAAGGGGCGAGGTTCAGACAAAAGCAGAATTGGCACATCAATGCCTGCTTCACGAAGTGCGATTCCTTCTTCTACTAAGGCAACTGCGAGCCACTTTACTCCTGCAGATACAGCTGCTCGAGCTACCGGAATTGCCCCATGGCCATATCCATCAGCTTTGACTACTGCACAAAGAATTGCAGGTGAAACTGTTTGATCAAGTTGACGGACATTATGTTTAATTGCTTCAAGATCTATATCAGCCCATGTCGGTCTCATGCATTGCCTCCGGAATAAGGTTAATGAGGTCAGATGCCACCATCCCACGTTTAAGCAAGAATTGTCCAGCCTTGGCATGTATCCATGCCCCCATTGCAGCGGCTTCCATACCGGGCACTCCTTGGGCTAGGAAAGCACCAATAATCCCTGAAAGGACATCTCCAGTCCCAGCTGTAGCTAGTCTAGAATCTCCATTTGCTACGACCAAACAACGACCTTCAGGGTTGGCTACAACGGTGATCGGCCCTTTGAGCAAAACAATAGAATTAGTCAACTTCGCAGCTTTTTGTACATCCTCAATCCTCCGAGGGCTTGGGCGATACCCAACTAAATCTTCAAATTCTCGATCATGAGGAGTAAAAATCGTATCTGGCTTTCTTGATCGCAAAAGGTCAAGATTCTCTCCTAAGGCAGCGATAGCACCCCCGTCTACGACAAGAGGTATATCCGAACTCGACACTGTTTTTTGGATTGACTTAATGTTAGAACTCGAAACTGCGAGGCCAGGACCTATGATTCCAGAAGAGAATCGATCAATATCAGTCTCAAGGTCATCTTCCCACCCATCTTCAGGTAAATAGTATGAAACGGACTCTATCGGACCAGCGGGCAAAGTTCCTGGAGTGCTGATCCGGACATAGCCTGAACCTGCACGTTGAGCGGCTTCTGCAGCTAACGATAGTGCTCCTTCCATTCCTAGCGAACCACCGATAATCCAGCAGGCGGACTCCCATTTGTGAGCGGATATTGACCTAGACGGTAACCATCTCGATATATCAGAAGATTGCACCTGGAATGTTTTAATATGTGAAATGTCGAGCCCTAGATCGATGACTTGAAGGTCTCCGACAAAATTACTCCCAGGAGGAACCAAATGTCCCGGCTTCAAAGCTTGAAAAGTAACTGTCTGCTGAGAGCGCATAGGGGACCCCAACACTTCTCCGGTTAAACCATCAACACCGCTTGGAATATCTACAGCAATCACAGGTGCTTCTGTAGCCGGCGCAATATATTTACCACGAATTCCTGTTCCATAAGCGGCATCAATAACAAGGTCGCAGATAGGGAGCTGTTTAGGGGCTTCATCAACCGAATACTCGAGAGTCTTTATGCCCCATTTCCGAAGATACGAGGCCGCTACTCTCCCATCATTTCCATTGTTACCTTTTCCATTGACAACTACTACGCGTTTCCCGTATGACCCATTTAGAAACTTTCGGGCAGTCCATGCCACGGCACTACCCGCCCGTTGTATCAAAACATCAATAGGTTCATCTGAAGATTCATCAATAGCCTTCATTTCGCTTGGAGTTACGATTGGTATCATCAGAGACAGGTCCTTAAAAGCTCAACTTCGCCACAATTCCGCTAGGTCTTCAATCGGGGAGATTAACAAGTCTTCAAGCGGAATTGTTGATAGAAGATCGCTGCGGAAAGTTGGTTCTGTCTCAGTCACGAAATCATAAAGTTTTGCAAAGCGGTTCTGATACCCCTCAAGGATTTGCTTTGCTATGAACTCGTCAACGCATTTCTTTAGACGAACATGGAGTAGCGTAAGCCCGACTGTCTGCTTATCCTTTACCTCAGGAACTAAGATAATCGTCCGAGCATCATTTCTTCCTTTAGTGATCATCACATCTTGTTCTGATGAGACAAGGTGCTTGCTGCCTCGCAACTTAGAATCCCTTTCAACTCTCGATACAAAATCAGCAGCTATTCCACCACGGTCAACGATGTGTAACTGGGCGTCATCAGGATCTCCATCTATCGAATATCGAATGTATCCAGTTACGTCTTCAACTCCGTTATTAAGCGCTTCTAGACAGCGTAGATTCCGATAGCTAACCCGATCTCTGGGTGTACCAGCTTGAAGCAATTCTCGAACAAGTGGTAGTTGAATAATTTCTTCATCTGATCGAGATATTCCAACGGTAACAGTTTTAGCCTGATGCTTAATCGTGTCAATAGTTCGAGTTAACTCTTCGATTCCGATAGTAAGAGATCCAGCTAAATCTTCGAGGATTGTTGCTGGTGTCCCGACTTTTCCAAAGTCCAATTGATATGAATCTAGAGGAATCGTCCCCAGCGAATATTTGAGCAGTAGAAAAATTTTTGTTGCCGTGCTGGCTTCTAAGTTTCCGTTATAGTCACCTGAACGCAACCCATCAAAAAAAGTTTGGGAAGCTTTATGAATATATGGTTTAAGGTTCTCTAGCATCACTTCACCAGTCATTTCTGGATTATTTGAGAAAGCTAATTCGATCGCGGAGCGGACTTCCCGAAATGGAGTTGCCTGCGCATCTATAGACAGGGCCGCTTCGTAACCAAAAATATGACCTACCATCGTAGATAATATAAATGCAAGCTCTTTAACAGTTGACGGAACTTCAATGACCTTTAGGGCAGAAGTAAAAACTTCAGGAGTATCTGTAATAACAACTGGAGTAGCTTTGTGAGCCCTATAAATTGCAACTTCTTTCGCTGCGTCGATTGCAACTGAGCCTTCTAGTCCCGCAGCACAAACGAGAATCATAGGTTCAGCAGAGAGGTCGATATGTTTCTTATCTTCCGTAAAGTCAGCAGCTATTGATTTATAACAAAGTTCAGAAAGTTTGATCCTAATCTCTTTTGCCGCAACGATATTGAGGCCGTTTCCAACGATCGCCCAATATTTTTTCGGCGGAGCTAACTCTGCTGCAATTTCAGAGATTCTTTCCTGTCGTAAAAGTACTTCTGCCATCAAGTTCGGGAGTTCTTTAAGACCAAGCAACAATGAGTTTCGTCTTTCTTGGCTACTTTCATCGCTTCTAGTTCCATTAACTGCCTCTGATATAGCAATCCCAAGAAGAAACCCAGCAGCAATTTGTGAGTAGAACGCCTTTGTGGAGGCAACACTCATCTCTATATCCCTGCCGTCAGAGGTATACAGTACGCCATCAGACTTTTTGGCTAATTCTGAATCTCTGCGATTAACTATTGATACAACTGCCCCGCCTCGAGAGCGGACAAGGTCTACCGTGCGGTTAGTGTCTGTTGTCGTTCCGGATTGACTAATTGCGATCACAAAAGTATCGGACATATCTGGACGTAAACGAAAACCTGACAACTCTGTTGAAGGAAGCGACTCAACTCGGATATCTATTTCTGCGCTAAGGAAAGAAGCCAAACTATTGCCAGCAATGGCAGCAGTTCCTTGTCCAATGACAAAAACCTCCTTAAATCCCCCATCCGTCAACTTATTTTTGAGGTCAGAAGGGAAGGTGGTCTCTTCAAGTTCGACGTTAAGTACGCCGTCAGTCTCAACAATTTTTCCTCTGAGTGTCTTTCGAAATGACTTAGGAGCTTCAGAAATTTCCTTGAGCAAAAAATGAGGGTAATCCCTCCGGTCGATATCTCGGGAGGTAATTCCGGCTGTCTCGATTTCCTGTTCATCGACTGGAAGCAATTCACCGTTGTATGATGACCGAGTGATTCCTTCAATCGTTCCAGCTTTGCTTCTTGAAAGAGAGACAATTTCACCTGGCCCTAAGTTTCTATTTCGGTCAGGGGCAGACTCCCCATCAAGACGTAGATACCGCTGAGTACGCTCAACGAATCCATAAGGTTCACTTGCTACTATGTAGGCATCATCCGCTAAACCTACATATAGGCCTTGGCCGCTACCTCGAAGTGCTAGGTGGAGATACTCTGGGTCTGAAGCGGCATTTGCTACGATTGCTACTGACCCCTCAAGCGATCCGGCAGTTCTTCTAAAAGCTTCAGAAACTTGGGAGAGCGCGTCTTCTTCCCTTTCTAGATGCTGAGCCATTAAGGTGGGCATAATTTTTGAGTCTGAAGTAACAGCAGGTGCTATATCAAGGTTCTCTAGCTCTTTTAGGTCAGCAAAATTATCAACATCGCCATTTATGGCTGCAATAATATACGGTAATCCACTGTTACCTTCTTGTTCCGAATTCAACGGGTGGGCATTCGGTTCAGAGACTATTCCGATGCTTGCCCACCTAGTATGCCCAACAACTATTGCTGATGCTTCATCGTTCAAAAGTGCACGACGAAGAAGCTTATCCGACATGATTGCTTTTCTAAGCACATGAGTGTTGTCTCCGAGTCGGCCAATTTCAGAAGCAGTTTTATAAACAAAACTTATTTGTCCGTCTCCGACACGAACGGAACCAGATTTGAAATTACCGTCAGAGGAGCGATCTTGGATTTCTGATGAGATCATTGGGTCGTTCAAATCTAATGCATGGTCTCGAATCATCAGATGCAATCCAGCTGAGTCTCTTCCCCTAACTTCTAAACGGTCCAGCGCAGAAAGAGCTTCATGAATTGATATACATGTTTCCACTAACCCTTCTTGTCTATCTTCTTGGCTCAGTTCACGAACGGATTCCACTAGTCTGACGCGGTCATTGCTAAGCGTCCAGATGAGATCTTTAGCCTGGATAATGCATGCATTGGTCTTCTCGATGTCTTGCAAGACATAATCGTTATGATCGAGTGATGATTCGAAATCTCCAATCGCGGCTTCTATCCCTTCACACTTTTCTATTAGCAAGCTGATCAATTCCGGATTTTCAAGAAATGTTATGGTTCCTGGCATACCGGAGGTTTCATTTTCAAGTAGGGCAAGGGATTCAAGGAGTTGTTGAATTTCTTGTAAATCGGTAGGGGCGGTATCAGGAACACCTTCAAGAAGGCTCCTCACCCGCGTCGCGCTAGGGTTCGAGCGTTGTGTTCGTTGTCTGACTATGGCAATAATTCCACACATATATTCATTCTAGAGACTTAGTTAAGTCTCAACTCTCTAAACAGAGCGATTTCGCCATATTAAGGTTCTGATAAATGGGATTCTGCTTCTAAAACCAGCTTATTTGCAGTAGATTCAGCTATTTCATATGAGGAGGCTTCAACCATAATTCTTAGAACTGGTTCTGTCCCTGACCTCCTCACGAGGATTCTCCCATCATCCCCGAGCTCTATTTCGGCCTTTGCTATCTCATCTAATAGCAATTCCTCAATATTCAACGTTGCTCTAGGAAGATTTACTTGCTTTAAGATCTGCGGGTATCTGACCATAGCCAAATCAGCAAGTTCATCTAGTCCTTTATTGGAACGCTTTATAACGTCAAGGAGTTGTATCCCAGTGAGGAGTCCATCTCCAGTTGTGGAAAAATCATTGAAAATTATATGGCCAGACTGTTCTCCCCCTAGTGACCAGCCATTCTCTTCTAACGCAGCTAATACTTGCCTGTCTCCAACTGGAGTTTGGTGAACTTGTATTCCTCTATCTTTCATTGCTATGTGGAATCCTAGATTCGTCATCACTGTCACAACTGCCGTATCACCGTTAAGGACTTTGCGCTCTTTCATATCTTCTGCACATATTGCAATTATGAAGTCCCCATCGATAACTCTCCCTGATCGGTCAATGGCAAGAACACGGTCAGCGTCTCCGTCGAATGCGAGCCCAAGGTCAGCGTTATTCTCTATCACTGCAGATTGAAGAGATCCCGTACTAGTAGAACCACAATCTTTGTTGATATTCAATCCATCTGGATCATCATGGATGCTAATCACTCTCGCCCCTAAGCTTCTGAGAGTCTCTGAAGCAAAGGATGATACTGCACCGTTGGCACAGTCGACTACAAGAGACATGCCCTTCAAGTTTCTGCCGTTAATGCTCGCTTGAAGAAAAGACACCCAGTCTCCAGCGAGGTGGTAATGAGTGGGTTCTATACGAGCGTCTGCAGCTGGGAAAGCTGGAAAGTTATTAGAGTCAAGGATTTCTTCAATCTGCTTTTGGGCGTCGTCATTCAATTTCTTCCCGCCGGCACTAAGTAATTTAATGCCATTATCCGATGAAGGGTTATGGGATGCTGAAACCATCGCCCCGGCGATATCGTGTGCTGACGCAGCGTGAGCTAACGCTGGCGTCGGGACAGTACCCATATACCAAACCGAAAGCCCCTTAGCTTGAAATCCTACGCGCAGAGCTTCAACAAAGTCTGGGCCACTTTCACGACCGTCAGTTCCAATAACTACTGTCTCAGACTGAAGTGCGTGCGCAGCAGAGAACGCAAGTTTGGTTACCCATTCCGGCTTAAGATCTATAAAAGCTCGACCTCGAACCCCATCAGTACCGAACTTAAGAGTCATTTTGATCAAAAAATCTAAATTGAGTTCCCATGTAGATTGTTACCCCCACAAGTTATCTGGCGGACTCTATTAATCATAATTCCTTGAGAGAGGGAAAGTATTTAACGCTTAGAGAACTGTGGAGCTTTACGCGCCTTTTTCAAGCCGTACTTCTTTGACTCTTTCTTTCTAGAG
>JAQWQL010000086.1 GCA_029244605.1 Acidimicrobiales bacterium
TTGTCATAGTTGAATCACCAGCGAAAGCTAAGACGATTAAACGCTACCTCGGATCTGATTACTCGGTTGAGGCTTCAGTTGGGCATATTCGAGACATCATTCAACCTAAAAATGTTAAAACTGATAAACGTTATAACCCAGCAATCCACGAAGATAATGTAGAGCTCCATAGTTACGGTATCGACGTCACTGGGGAGAATCCCCCCCCGAATATATGGGAGCCTTGGTACGTTGTCAGTGAAAATAGCAAAAAGACGATAACGCAATTACGTAAAGCAATGAAGAATGTAGACCTTCTATACCTAGCTACTGACGAAGATCGCGAAGGTGAAGCAATAGCCTGGCATTTGGTGGAAGTCCTTAAACCCAAAATCCCCTATTACCGAATGGTTTTTCACGAAATAACGGAAAAAGCTATTTTCGAAGCGCTTGATCACACACGTGACATTGATATGGATTTAGTGGCAGCACAAGAGGCACGAAGGATAATGGACCGAATGTCAGGGTTCGGTTGGTCTGGAGTCATGCGGCAGGTAATTGGTGGTGGCGCTTCCGGCGGTCCCGTTCAAAGCCCAACTACTCGACGACTCGTCGAACGTGAACGTGAACGTATCAAGTTCATAAGCGCCGACTACTGCAGCCTGTTTGCGAGTGTTCGTTCAAAACAAGATATAAATTTTAAAACCAAACTTGTAGAGGTCAATGGCCAAAAAGTTGTCTCGGGAAAAAATGATTTCGATGAGAATGGAGAACTCAAGAAAAGTACCGAAGTTATCGTGCTCGAAGAAGAATATGCGGACTCTCTAAGAGAATCGTTAACGGCGAAAGACCTTACAGTGAGCTCCATTGAAAGATCTCCATACCAAAGAAAGCCAAAGCCGCCCTTCACTACATCGACATTCCAGCAGGAAGTCATCAACAAGCTTGGAGGATCGGCGAGTGCGGCTATGGGCATAGCTCAAGGTCTGTATCAAAATGGATATATCACCTACCACCGGACCGACAGTACAGCGCTTTCCGACCAAGCTATCGACGCAGCCCGTTCAAGCGTAGAAACCGTATGTGGTGTCGAGTATCTTCCGCCGGAACCTCGAACATATGAAAACAAGACAGCTAGTGCCCAACTAGCACACGAAGCGATAAGGCCTGCTGGAGAGACATTCCGCCACCCTGATGAACTCTCAGGAGATCTCAATAAAGACCAGCTTAAGGTCTATGAAATTATTTGGAAAAGAACGATTGCATCTCAAATGACCGATGAACGAGGTGAAACGGCACGAATGCTATTAAATGGAATGGCTTTCCTAGAGAACGGTTCAGAGTCTGAAGCAGTTACTTTCAGTGCAAGTGGTCGTGTTATTACCCATGCAGGTTTCCGCTATATATACGAAGAAACGTTGGAGAACGATGAGGAGATAGAAGGAGAAGAAGTGTTACCTGATCTTCCGGAAGGTGAGGTAGTAACTATTGGAGATATCGAAGTAAAGAGTCACTCTACGAAACCTCCTGCGAGATTCACTGAGTCATCGATTGTGAAATGGATGGAAGAGGTAGGAATTGGGCGGCCTTCAACGTTTTCAGCGACAATAGGAAAAATTCGTGCACGAGAATATACCTTTAAAGACGGTCGGTCATTAATCCCAACCGTTAAAGGAATAGTCGGAACAAATTTTCTCGAAAAAGAGTTTAATGAAGAGGTCCAGTACCACAACAGGGCCAACTTAGAACAGAGCCTCGATAAAATTGCTAATGGAAACAAGAACAGAACTGAAACACTTGATAAATGGTGGTATGAAAAAGAAATAGGTTTTAAACACAAACTCGCCGAGGTCCAAGACAAAATCCAATTGGGTGAATTACCTGAACTTCGGCAACAAATTGCCCATCATGTCGGCTTCGATACTGATTCGAATCAAAATATTTTCGCCCGTTTCGCTAATCAGAAACCATATGTCCAGTACGAAATCGATGGTGAAACAGCATCTGTTCCCGAAAGTCTTCCTCCAGATCAACTTTCGGTTCTGAAGGCAAAAGAATACTTGAATGCAGCAGCTGAACCAGATCAAGTTCTATGTGAAGATCCCGAAACTGGATTAGATGTAGTCCTCAGACAAGGAAGCTATGGATGGTATGTCTCTTTAGGGCATTTCCCCAAATGGCCTAGATCCTCATCGCCTGAAGGTGAACTAATGCGCCTTCCTCATCACCTTAAACCGCTCAAGGTAGCTGCTGCGTACCTTCGCTCAATAGTGGACCCAACAGATGATGAAGCAGTTCTGTACCTATTGAATTCGCCAAAACGTGGAATTGGTAAAAGATCGATTGAACAATTTCAAGGAATTGCAGAACGAAAACAGTGTGGTTTATTTGATGCTTTCCAAATCGGTGGTGTTCTTAAATCCAAGAGTGCACCCGAATTAGCTTTAGAGAAGTTAACGAACCTGGTAGCGCAATATCAAAAAAACCAAGAACATGGAAAACCTGGTTCGCTTGTCCGTGATCTATTACACGAATCGGGATATTGGGATGAGGTTCTGACGCTAAAGGAACCTGAAGCAAAAATAAAAAATCTCGAATTGCTTTTAGCAGCCCTTTCAAAATTCGATAGCTGCCAAGCAGCTGTTGATGTTCTGTTGGAACGAGAGAGGCTCAAAAATACCCCAAGGCCAAAAACAGCTTCCCTACTTGAAGGGATGGACCCTGAAACACTGACGAATGAAGAAGCGTTACAGCTCCTCAGCTTGCCTAGGGTCCTAGAACCAGACAGCGATTCCCAAAGCGCAGAATTGGACTCAAAACTAGAAAATGCAGACCTACCCAATGAAACTTTAGAGGAAGCAACCGAAATCACTGTTCATAATGGACCTTATGGACCTTATTTACGTTTTGGGGATGAGACCAGAAGTCTTGCTGATGACGATGACCCATTCACAATTACCTACGGACGTGCCCGTGAATTACTAGCTCAGCCAAAACAATTCCGCCGAAGGCAATCAAAAGAAATCTCACTTAAAAATGATGACGGAAGTCCTTGCACTGATCCAGTCTCAGAAAAACCTATAGTTCTCAAAGAAGGAAGATTCGGTCCATATGTTACCGATGGCGAAACAAATGCGAGTCTCCAACTTGGAGATACCATTGAGGAGATGAAGGGTGAGCGTGCCAAAGAACTTCTAGCGGAACGACGAGCCCAACAATAAAAATTGCTAGCTCCCGCACTACCATTCCGAATTCTTTCCTGTGTTTATGCCTTTTAAGAGACTTCAAACTACTCTGATCGCGTGACTTCAGAACAATCTTCAACATCTCATCATGGAGATCTTGTCGCAGGGCATCAAAGTCTTGCCGGAAATCTTTGGGTTGAGAAGATATTTGGAAGTTATCAGTATTTCCGTTTATGGATCGTTCAGGCCGTGGGGTCTACAGGTGACTGGCTCGGTTTTCTCGCGATTGCTGCAGCAGCAACTGAACTAGGAGGGGGAACACCAGAAACAGCTGTGGGGTTCGTCTTTTCTGTCCGAATAATTCCTGGTCTGTTCCTTGCACCGCTTGCAGGTGTACTTGTAGATCGTTGGGATCGCAAAAAAGTCATGATTAATTGCGACGTAGCGCGAGTTCTTATTTTACTTACTCTTCCTTTTGCCTCAGCTGTCTGGCATTTAGTACTGGCCTCTCTTGCTCTAGAAATCTTCACACTTTTATGGATCCCAGCAAAAGATTCTGTTGTACCCAGCATTGTTCCAAAAGAAAGTTTGACGACCGTAAATTCCCTACAGATGGCTGCAACTTACGGAACTGTTCCAGTAGCGGCTGGAATCTTTATCTTCCTTGGCCGTTTTGCTGACAAAATTTCATCGTGGCCAGGAGCCTCATCATTCAACGCAGATCAAATCGGCTTAGGATTTTATGCGGACTCTCTTACTTTTTTCTTCTCGGCATTAATGATTCTCTTTATAGCGATTCCTCAACGGTCCTTGTCAGAAACTGTGCCAAAACAGAAACCCAGACTTGATTTATCTTCAACGATTACAGAGTTGCGTGAGGGTTGGGAATTTATCTTTGTAAATCCAGTTGTTCGCGCTGTCTGCGCTGCTTTAGGCGCTGGTCTAATTGGTGGTGGGATGCTCATACCGCTTGGACCGATCTTTGCAAAAGATGTCCTAGGCGTGAACCCAGCCGATGGCATGTCGGTACTCCAGACAGCATTAGGTGTTGGTGTGGCAATCGGTGTTGCATCCCTAGCAATGTCAAAGAATAGAATCGGACAGGTTAAACTCTTCGTTTTTTCTGTATTCGCCGCTGGCATTAGTCTGCTTCTTGCCGCGTCGATGTCTAGCTTATGGCCGGCCGCTGCTCTAATAGGGTTTCTTGGAGTTTTCGCTGGAGCTATTTATGTTCTGGGATTTACGCTTCTCCAAGTCAGTGTTGTCGAAGAACTTCGAGGGAGAATATTTTCAGCTGTATACACCATTGTTAGATTGTCTTTGATTATCGCAATGTCTATCGGACCATTCGTTGCCGCAACTCTTAATGGGCTTTCTGAAGAGATCTTCGACAAGAGACCAAGTATCTTCGGCTGGGAAGTTTTTATTCCGGGGGTTCGAATAACATTATGGATCGCAGCACTAATTATTCTTGGTGCTGGTTTCCTCGCTTTCAGTTCAGTGAGAAACTTTTTAGAGGATGATCTACCCTAAGTGGGGAGGAAGAAACTTAGTGACCGGACTCTTTATAGCTTTCGAAGGCGGAGATGCTTGTGGGAAAACCACCCAAGCGCGCCGAATCTCAGAACTTCTAGGAGCAGTCTTTACTCGTGAACCTGGCGGAACAGAAGTTGGAGAATCCCTACGCGAACTTCTCCTTGATGCTGAAACTCCTCTTGGATTTCGGACAGAAGCTCTTCTTATGGCTGCATCAAGAGCCCAGTTAGTGGAAGAGGTCATTAGACCGAATCTGGAGAGTGAATTACATGTTGTTTCGGATAGATTTCTCGCTTCATCTATCGTTTACCAAGGGTATGCAACAGGGCTACCTCTAAACGAAGTCCGAGACCTATCGATCTTTGCGACAAATGGTCTCCTGCCAGATTTAACGATACTCATAGATCTTCCAGTGGACTTAGCTATGCGCCGAAGAACAGAGATGCCTGATCGCTTTGAAAGTGAAGCATCTGCGTTTCACGAGAAGGTCCGTGAAGGCTATTTGGAACTTGCAGAAACCGCTCCAGAAAAATGGGTAGTGATCGACGGTTCCGGCTCTTTGGAACAAGTCAGTAGCCGCGTTGATGATGCGATTATGAACCACCTTAAGCTTGTCTTAGGTAATTCGAGTTCGTGAAATGGATGTAAAAACTAAAGTTTTCGATCGTGTGATTGAGCAAGAAAAAATTATCAAGCAATTAGAAACTTCGGCTTCGAATCCGCTGCACGCTTATTTCTTTGTAGGCCCGTCTGGTTCATGCCGTTGGGAGGCTGCCAAAGGATTCGCTGCTCTAATTTTAAGCACAGGTTTAGATCCAAATGATACTGACAGAACAGTGCGCCTAGTGCTTCGAGGTGAACACCCAGATTTAGTTCGAATATCGCCACAGGGAAGCCAGTACCGTGATGAAGAAGTACAGATACTAATCAATGAAGCCAGCAGAACTCCAGTGGAGAGTGCAAAGAAGATTATTGTCGCTGATCGGTTCCACACCGCAAATGCCACCGTAGTAGGGCGCCTCCTGAAAACTCTCGAAGAGCCGCCGCCCTCAACCATAATTATTCTTCTCGGGGAGAATGTCCCTGATGAGCAAGTCACGATAGCTTCACGGTGCATGACATTAGAATTTCAACCAATTTCAACTTCTGGAATCCTTGATTGGCTTCTTGACCAGAACGTTGATGATACAACCGCCGAGACAGTAGCCCTTGCTTCGAGAGGAGATCTACATCGGGCATCTGATCTCATTAACGACCCTAAAGTCACTGACCGGTTCCTGTTGTGGCGATCAATCCCTGATTGTCTCAACAAAGAGGGATATGTAATAGCTGAGATCGTTGAAAATATTCGAAATAGTCTTGATGAAGCACAGGTTACGATCGATGAGCGGCATCTTCAGGAAATAGAAGAATTGCGAAAGCGCGAAGAGACGTTAGGTCTTCGTGGATCTGGAAGAAAAGAGTTTGAGGCTCAACAAAAAAGAGAAGTCCGCCGATTTAGAATCGATGAACTTCAGTTTGGCTTTGCGACGCTAGCAAATGTTTTCCGTGAAAAGATTGAAGAAACTCCCTCTGATGCTTTTATTCGTTCCGTTGAACATATTCGCAGAGCAAACGCGGCACTTAGAAGAAACCCGAATGAAAGTCTTCTACTTCAGGCACTTCTTATTTCTCTTTCAGATGAAGAAACATGACCTAGGTCGTCAACCCGCATATGTGTTGCTACGGTATGAGTTCTTGCCCGGGTAGCTCAGTTGGCAGAGCGATTCACTCGTAATGAATAGGTCAGGGGTTCAATTCCCCTCTCGGGCTCAGATACAAAATATAGAAGAAAGACGAGAAATAGAAATTGCGAAGGAGTCCGCTATTTCTTTCGTCTGTAGACTATAAATATGGCAGATCAAGCTGAATTTGAACTCATGGCTATGCCTTTTATGGACCAGCTGTACTCGCATGCCCTTCGACTTACAAAGAATTCAACGGATGCAGAAGACTTAGTACAGGAAACATATCTCAAGGGGTATCGGGCATTTTCAAGTTTTGAAGAAGGTACAAATCTTCGAGCTTGGTTATTCCGGATACTCACAAATAATTTCATAAACAGTTACCGAAAGAAGCAACGGGGCTTTGAAGAAGAAGACCTCGATGAAATCGAGGATATGTACCTTTATCGACGTTTAGGGGGTATTCACTCTGGTACGTTAGGGATGAGCGCGGAGGATGAGCTGTTTGAACGTTTAACAGAAGATGAAATCAAAGATGCTGTTGAAACTCTGCCAACTCAATACCGAGAAGTAGTTCTACTCGCGGATGTCCAAGGTTTTTCTTACAAGGAGATAGCCGAGATACTAGAAATCCCTGATGGAACTGTGATGTCACGTTTGCATCGTGGGAGGGCAAAGCTTCAGAAAGACCTTCTGGAATTCGCAAGCAAAAGGGGACTTCTGATCGGGTCTACCCAAGATAAACCATCTCGAGATAGGCAGCCAGAAATAGTTGGAGTAGGTGGCAGGGCATGATAGATCTTCCCGAGAAAAATGATGGTTTAGGTCAGAAATTTTCTGAAATGCCCCATGGCGCTTCCTCAGATGCCCATAAGTGTGAAGATTCTGCACTGCTCATTACTCAGGCCCTTGAAGGTGTTCCAAATCCTCAGTTGATTCAAGCAGTGAGGGGTCATTTCGGTTCATGCATGCAGTGTTTGAATGCGCTTGATCTTGAAATACGTTTTAAATTAGCCATGGCACAGCGGGCGACGGACAAAGCACCGCCTTCACTTCAACTTCGAATAAGTGAATCTTTGCAGCGAATTGACTTGAAAGACATCACGATTTCTGATCTCTAAAAAGTGCATCGGATATCTTCTAACAAAGGTTTCAACGCTTTCACTAGGTATGGGAGTTTACGAATTTTGTAATTCCCTTCTTTAAGGTGTCAGATGCCCCCTTTTCGCGTCTACGATCAGACCATGGATATTCTTGCAGCAAATGAATGGCATTGGTGGATTGCCGTTGTTCTCACACCAGCTACCATTCTGACTGTTCTGGCTGTGATAGGAGGCTACTTGCTTAAAGTAGTTAAGCCGAAATATCCTCCCCGTTACAAGAGACAAACGCCGGATATTTAAAGGTGCAAGACAATTCGGTTGATTGGGATCTTGCTCGCCGAGTTGCTGTTCGAATAGGCGAGCGTAGAGCTTCTAGTTCTCCCTATCACTATGCCACACTTGCTCCAGATTTCGAACGGTTTACTGCTCAGGCAGAACAACTAGTAGCGGAAGAAACAGGACTTTATTCACATATGGGAGATGCAAGAGGTAGAGTTGCGGACCGACCAATGTGGATTGAGGCGAATATAGACTCCTTCCAACGTCTTCTTCGTCCTCTAGAAGGAAAACTCGCAAAAAAAGAGAAATCATTTTTAGGAGAATTTGGTATTAAAGCTAGTGGGGCTGAAATGGGAATGCTTCTCGGCTGGATGTCAGGCCGTGTCCTCGGCCAATATGACCTACTCATAGTTGAAGATGAAAATCCTGAAGATCAAGACATGGTGTATTACGTAGGGCCAAATGTGTTAGCTCTTGAAAAGAAGTATGGATTTCCCCCTGAAGAATTCCGCCTCTGGTTAGCGCTTCACGAATGCACCCATCGGGCCCAATTCACTGGCGTTCCTTGGTTACGAGAACACTTCCTTGGATTAGTCAACCAAACTCTTGACACGGTTGACCCTGACCCTGAAGTTCTCAAAGAAGCGATCAAGCGCATAGTAGAAGCTAAAAAAAACGGCGAAGACCCATTTGCAGAAGGCGGTATCCCGAACCTTCTGACAACACCCAAACAACGAGAAACAATTAACCAAATTTCAGGCATGATGAGCCTTCTTGAAGGACATGGTGATGTCACTATGGACCGTGCCGGAGCAGATCACATCCCAAGTGCAGGTTATTTCGCTAAAACCCTTCGCGATCGCCGAAACTCCGCAAAAGGATTTAGCAGGATCTTTCAAAAAATTATCGGCTTAGAAGCAAAACTGAATCAGTATCAGGCCGGTGAAGCCTTTATTTCCGCAGTAGAAACTGCAGGAGGTAAGGAGTTGCTCAATAGTGCATGGGAAAAGCCAGAGAATCTCCCATCTATGGAGGAAATCCAGCTTCCTGACCTTTGGGTTAGCCGAATAAGAGGAGAGTCAGAAAGAAAAAGTTCTACCGAAACCTAATCCGGAGGTTCGAGCGAAGTTGAGAAGAAACTAAAGTGAAGAATCAAATCGAATCTCTACTCGAGCGCTGCTCCTTTCCTGATAGGCCTGTTGATTGTGCTGTTTCAGGAGGGCCAGATTCAATGGCTCTACTTGCTCTAGCTTCTTCAGCAGGACTAGAAGTTACCGCCATTCACGTTGATCACGGCATACGAGCAGACTCAGAGAACGAAGCCTATATTGTTGCTCTTGCCGCTGAACGCTTCGGAGCAAAATTTGAATCCAGAACTATCCATGTTGAAGCTGGCCCGAACTTAGAAGAACGTGCACGGAAAGCTAGGTACAGCATTCTTCCTGAAAACGTTTTAACTGGGCATACTGCAGATGATCAAGCTGAAACTATTCTTCTCGCTTTACTTCGAGGAAGCGCGTGGCAAGGAATGAGTGGAATAACGCCCTCAACTGACCGGCCGATACTTCAGTTACGACGATCAGAAACTGAAGGATTGTGCTCTTCTCTTGATATTCAAACGGTTACAGACCCAAGTAATCTGGACCCGCAATTCAGACGAAACCGTATACGCCACGAACTACTTCCGCTGGTTTGTGAGATTGCCGAACGAGACCTGGTCCCAATTCTTGTAAGGCAGGCAGAGCTGTTCCGAGATGGAAGTACCTTTATATCGGAAGAAGCACGAAAAATTGACCCCACTGATTCAAGGGCTTTAGAAAATGCTCCTAAAATTATTTCTCGAGAGGCCATACGAAATTGGATTTGGAAAACACGATGTGATGACCATCCACCGGATCTAGCAACTATCGATCGTGTTCTTGATGTTGCCTTTCTTGAATCAGTTGCAACAGATATTGGTAAGGGGTGGAGAGTGGCTCGGACAGACAGAGTACTACGAATTGAGAAACCTGAAGCTATATGAAACCATGCACTCATGCAGTTCTTATTTGGAGTAGGGTTCCGACGTTATGACTAAAGAGTTAAAGCCCCCAGGAGAGGTCCTTCTTACACGAGAAGAAATACATAACCGGATCCAGGATCTAGGCAAGCAAATAACAGAGGACTATCAAGGTCGCTCTCCATTACTTATCTGTGTTCTTAAAGGAGCCTTTATTTACATGGCTGATTTAGCCAGAGCTATCGATTTACCAGTTGAATTTGATTTTATGGCGGTCTCTTCGTATGGAAATGCAACAAAGACAAGCGGAGTTGTCCGAATTGTTAAAGATCTTGATATAGAACTTACCGGTCGCGACGTGATCGTTGTCGAGGATATTATCGACAGCGGATTAACACTCAATTATCTTCGAAAAATATTGAACTCGCGTAACCCATCCTCCCTTGAAGTGTGCGCGCTTCTTGTTCGCTCTGGAAGACAAGCGGGGGATTTAGGTCTCAAGTATATTGGCTATGAAATTCCGCCAGATTTTGTTGTCGGTTATGGGCTTGATGTGGCTCAGCGGTATAGAAACCTGTCTGACTTATGGAGCTATGACCAAACCTAAGCGTTAGACACAGAAAAAATTTAAAAATATTTCGTAAACCTTCACATTCAAGCTAAGAACAACACTAAGCTCCGCCTAGTATTTATTATTTTTTGTTTGGAGTTTTTTTGGCATTAATGAACATGAGAGGAAAATGGGCAGAAGGGATAGTGCCCCGAAACCTCATATGGATTGTGAAAGATCGACTCGCTGTATGTGAGCGGCCAGGAGGGTATGGGCCACAACATCGGAAAGTTAGACGTATTGAAGAGTTAATCTGGATTCGGAGAAATGACTTTAAACGCGTCATCTCCATCATCCCTGCTGCACATAATCTTCACAATTACGAAGAGTTCGATATTGATTATGTCCACCGTCCGATAGCTATTGATGACCACCTACATGAAGTCCTCGGAGTTTTGTACGTGGATCTGAATAAACTTATCGCTCACGGTGAACGACTTCTGATGCACCATGAAGATGTTGGCGATGATATTGGCGGAACTATGGCTGGATATCTGGTATGGAATGGTTTTGTTGACACTCCTCACAAAGCTGTAACCGTTATTGAACGGATGATTAATCGAGTTATAGGCTCACATGGGAGAGAGATTGTTTCAGCAGCAATGGAGCTTCCATCACCTGAAGAACTTACTCCTGACGAAGAGCCAGAATCGTCCATGGAAGATGAAGACTCTCAATTTCAAGAGAGCCCAAACTTCGAAGAGATCACTACCGAATAGAGGTCCTAATATGCCCCAAGCATTTCTTGGACTTGGATCAAATCTCGGTGACCGGATGAAATACCTTAGAGATGCCGTGGAAGAAATTCCCAACCTAGTTGGTATTTCCGGTGTATATGAAACTGACCCAATTGGCGGACCAGACCAAAGCAAATTTCTGAACATAGTGGTTGAATTAGAAACAGACCTTGATCCGCGAGCTCTTCTTGAACTAGCGCAGGCATTAGAAAAAAACGCTGATAGGCAAAGAGAGATTCGCTGGGGTCCTCGCACCCTAGACGTAGATGTCCTTTGGGTAGAAGGGCAAGAAGCAAAAGATCCTGATCTTCAAGTTCCTCACCCACGGATGAGAGAACGAGCTTTCGTAATGGTTCCTTTAGGAGAGTTAGCGCCAGTGTTTCTTAAAGATTGGAATGACCCAGATAAGGGTCAAGTTAAACGGATTGCAGATTGGTAGCACATGCGTGTACGGGTTATAGGGCCTGGTAGGGCCGGATTAAGTTTCTCTAATGCTTTTAAAAAAATCGGATGGGAAGTCCTAGGGCATTTAGGGAAAAATGATGATATTTCAAAATCTGCAGAAGGGGTAGATCTCGTCCTGTTAACAGTTCCAGATCAATTAGTAGGTGACATCGCTAAGGAAATAGATACGAATGAATCCGCTGCTATCGTTCACGTCTCTGGATCGCTTACTCTAAGTCCTTTGGGAAAACATAAACGAGTAGCATCTTGCCATCCTCTCCTCTCCTTGCCTAACTCTTCAGTGGGGGTAAACCGACTCCTTGCGGGAGCATGGTTTGCTGTCGCTGGAGATCCGATTTCAATAGATATTGCCAAGGCTTTCGGAGGTCAATATTTCCACGTACCTGAAGAGAAAAGAGCGATTTACCACGCTGGAGCCTGCATCGCTGCAAATCATTTAGTTGTTCTCTTGGCACAAGTTGAAAGGATCTGTGAAATCACAGGTGTCCCCTTCGAGGCCTACGAGAATCTTATTCAGGGAACTTTAGA
>JAQWQL010000022.1 GCA_029244605.1 Acidimicrobiales bacterium
AACCGGAACCTACGCCAGAACCAGAACCTACGCCAGAACCAGAACCTACGCCAGAACCAGAACCTACGCCAGAACCAGAACCTACGCCAGAACCAGAACCTACCCCAACACCTGAGGAGGAATAGAATTATAAATCGTCTACTCTCTTAGAAAATTCTGGATCAAAGTTAAACCATTTTCAGTGAGAATAGATTCTGGGTGAAATTGAACACCTTCGATAGGGTATGTCGAATGCCGTAACCCCATTATAAGTCCGTCGTTAGATTCAGCTGAAATTTCAAGTTCATCTGGAAGCGAAGCAGCTTCAACAATCAAGGAGTGATAGCGAGTGGCACGAAACGGATTTGGTAGATTATTAAAAACCCCTTTCCCATCATGGTTAATCTCAGAGGTCTTTCCATGCATGATTTCTGGAGATCGTATGATACTCCCTCCAAAAACTTGCCCGATGCATTGGAGGCCTAAACACACTCCAAGAATTGGACAAATGTCCTTAAAGTGGTGGATGAGAGAATTCGAAATTCCTGAGTCATCAGGAGTACCAGGACCTGGACTAATTAAAATTCTTTCAGGGTTAATATCGATTGCTTCATCTAATGAAATTTTGTCATGTCGAAAAACTAGGGGTTCTACACCTAGTTCACCGAGATATTGAACGAGGATGTAAACAAATGAGTCATAATTGTCGATTACAAGTACTTGAGGAGCCATTATTGCGAGGGTAGTAGATCTTCAAGGAAATATGACGGGAAATAACATTTCTGGCCCCTGTCTTCTATCATTGGATCTATGGGAAAACCTCCAAAGGATCGAAAAACGAACAGTCGAATCACTGAAAAGGGAACGCGACCTGCCAACCTTCCCCCAACTGGGACAACTTCGATGGGGTATGTCTCCTCAAAGAAAATCAGCTCCAGATGGGTTGCCCCAACAATGTTTTCTCTACTTGGATTGGGCACCCTTATGATCATTGTCAATTATGTGGACCTCCTGCCCGGAGGAACAAATAATTGGTATTTGTTGGGAGGGCTAGGGATGGTCCTCGCAGGGATCATTACCGCTACTCAACTTCACTAATTGAAGTGTCTAAAGAGTATTAATGTTCTAAGTTACATCAATGTAATTATCCCCATTTTTACTCACAGCCTGTGGATAAGTTACTATTTTCCCATGTCAAACATCTTTAACATAAACAACACAGTCCACAAGGCCATCATATTATCAATGAATTAAACAATAGAATTACGAAGTTACTCTTCAAAAATTAGATCCATTTCAGCCATACAGTGCCTTGGAGGTTCAGGATCTTCAGTCGGAGCTACAGTCATTCTTACCTCACTCCCACATAACGAACAGGAATAATTAAGCTTCACTTTTCGCAGTTCACCCGCAGGAGGTGGTTCAGGTAAAGGAGAAGCCAGAAGCCGGAAAATACTTATCCCTATTCGGAAAATCAAGTAACTTGCCACAGCAGCTACAAGGACACTTAGGATCGTAACAAACACAAGACCTATCGTAGGGCGAGAACATCAGTGTTGTGTCTGATTTGTGAATGAGGTTACCCCTTAGAAGCTTAAAGTTGTATATTGTTAAGAACCGCAGGTATTCGATTGAGTCCATCAGAACGAGCATTCATGAACAAATTGTGGCAATCTTTTAGACAGATCTCAATTGAATAGAAAGTGATGAATGATAATGGAAATAGATTTAGCCTTAACCATCCTTCGAGTTTCTCTTGGACTTACCCTTGCCGCACACGGGTACAACAAATTCTTTAAAGGTGGAAAAATTGAAGGAACTGGACGATGGTTTGACAGTATGGGGATGCGCCCAGGGAAAATTCATGCTTATTTCGCTGCATGTGGTGAAATAGGATCTGGGTTTTTTCTTGCAGCTGGATTTCTTACCTCCTTTGCAGCCCTTGGTTTCGTAGGACTGATGTCAGTAGCGTATTGGACGGTCCATAGCAAGAATGGATTTATGGTGCTTAACGAAGGTTGGGAGTATGTCTTTGTTTTGGCTGTAAGCGCTATCACCGTCTCTATGCTCGGACCCGGAGAGTGGTCAATTGATCACGAGATTGGATGGGCGGATAATCTCGACGGATATACCGGTCTGGTTATTTCAGCCGGAGGTGGCGTGGCAGCAGCACTACTTCTATTGGGGCTCTTCTATCGTCCACCGAAATCTGAATCTACGTAAGCGAGAACTAACGTTTTTCTCCACGGAGGTCAAAAGCAATCTTTATTCCTCCTAAGGGGCCCGATTCGGCAGCATGACGAATAGCTTGTTTATACCTATCAAGCGGATATAAATCTGTTACAAGTTTTTCCAATTTCATTTCCCGAACTAATTCGAAAGCTAAATTGTAACTATTGGTTACCGTACCATCAGGAAGCTTTTCAGTTCCGTATGTGTATGACCCAACCATTTCAATTTCACGATGCCATAACGGCGTAAGGTCCACCTTGGTAACGCCTGGCATGCCAAGCATGACAAGACGACCACGTGGCCTCGTTATTTCTAAGGAAGTCTTAATAGAGGACGCACTTCCGACAGCATCAATCGTTACGTTGCTCCCACCAGACAAAGCATTGCCGATCATCTTACAGCCAGTGACTTGTCTCACAGCGCGTTTTAATTCAGTTGGTTCAACAACAATGTCAGCACCGAATTCTTCTGCTAATGAACGTTGTAAGGGATATTTTGCGGCAGCTATTACCACACCCGCTTCAGTGAATTGACGGATAGCAGCGATGCTGCAAAGTCCCATAGTTCCTGATCCTTGAACAACAACAACATCGCCAGATTGGATTTTCGCCTTTAGTGCTGTGTGGACGCCTCCGGCAGCGGGTTCAAGGATCACCGCCCCTTCATCGGAAATATCGTCAGGAACTCTATGGATCTGGGACTCGTGTGCAATTAATTCTGTGCTCCATCCGCCTCCAGTACCAGCGCAATACCCTATTTGAATCCCATCTCCTATAGGCCCATTTAATAAATATCCATAGTCATCGCCATCTCCAGGTGAAGCGCCTACAAAAGCTGGTTCTTCTCCTCTGCTTTCAGGACCTAGAACAGGCTCGAGCGCAACCCGACTACCATCTTCGAGTTCTCCTACAACTTCATGTCCTGGAACAAAAGGAAATGAAACAAGGGTTTCAAAATATCGGCTGGACTTTCCGTCGACTGTAGCGAGGTCACTACCACAAATTCCAGAGAGTAGAGGAAATACTCGAACCCAACCTTCCCCAGCTAACTCAGGTGGATCAATGTCTTTTAACCTGAGAGGGCCAACTTCTGATCCGATTCCAGGCGAGAGCCGTGACCCTATTGTCGCCGCAGCATACCGCAGTTCTTTCCGTTCAAAAATGAGTGCCTTCACACTCGCAACGTTAGAGGATTTCTTCCACTTTTGGACATAGAAGACAAAAATTTCTATCTATCTTTACTCATCTGATCAAATCCTGTGCCAATCTACATATGGGTCTATCTACATCTAAAGGAGCGTATCCGTGGATTTTCAACATCTAGAAGGCTTTGCTTTAGTAACAGGAGGAACTGGGGGGATCGGGTCGGCTATTTGCCGGCTACTAGCGAAACAAGGCAGTAAAGTTGCATTTACCTATTTCCAGAACAAAGAAGCTGCTGAAGATCTTGAAGCTACTCTAAGCACACTCGGGAAGGGTTCAGTTTCTGGGCCTGTAGATTTACGTAATCCTGATGGGATTTCATCATTTGTTCATTCTCTTCAGGACGGAGGAGGAATCCATACCCTCATTCATACAGTTGGGCCTCCTGTACCTCAAACACACTTATCTAAGATCTCCCCTGAACTTTTTAAAGAACATGTGGAGTTAGAAATAAATGGATTTTTCAATACTGTCTATGCATCACTTCCATTCATCCGAGCAAGTCAGGGAAGCATCATAGCCGTTACTACCGCTGCAACTGATAGGTATCCAATCCGAGATGGATTGTCGGCGAGTCCGAAAGCTGCAGTTGAGACACTAATACGCGGGCTAGCGGCAGAAGAAGGAAAATTTGGAGTAAGAGCGAATGCCGTTGGGCCTGGAATGCTCTCGGACGGAATGGCGGAAGAGCTCATTGCTAGAGGTGAATACAGCCAACAAGATCTCGACATCGCCACAAGAAATATTCCACTTCGGCGTTTCGGGAAAGCAGGTGATGTAGCAGAAGCCGTGTGTTTTCTCGCTTCCGAAAAGGCAAACTATATAAGCGGTCAAATCATAAATATTGATGGAGGATATACCGCCTAAGGTTAACGATTATTTCGAACGAGTGCTTTATCAAAAACCTCTTGTAAACGTAAAGCTAACTTCTCGCTAAATACTTTTCGCTGTGGGGCTGAAATTCGTCCACCTTCAGGATTAGATAGCTCCATTGGCTCTCCCACTACATAACATACTCGTGCGCGTTTTGGAAACTTTGCGCCTGAAGGAAGTGCATGCTCTGTTCCTGCAATACCAACTGGAACAACTTTCGCACCTGTGCGAGCTGCTAAAAAAGCTGCTCCATCGAAAACTTCACCAACTTTATTTCCTATTTGCCGAGTTCCTTCAGGAAACATGACGATTGACTCTTCTTTCTCTAAAAGTGTTTGAGCTGCTTTTAAAGCTCCGCGGTCCCCAGTACCTCTTGCAATAGGGATTCCCCCAAGAGCAGAAATGAACCAGCCCACTGGTTTTGGTGAGAATAGTGACTCTTTCCCTAAAAAGTTTTGCCTTCTTCGTGTCAGTGTTACAAGCAATGGGGCATCCAGATTTGAACGATGAACTGGAGCGACAATGACCGGTCCGGGCGTATCAAGATATTCTCTATCTATTCCCTCAACTTTGCAATAGTAGCGGCCAAATAAGTGCGTTAAGAAGAGCCAAACTAGCCTATGAAGGCGCATCCCATTTCTTGATGAAGCTACTGCCAATGCATATTCTAAACTTGCTCGTTTCTTCTTTGGAGAAGTCATTCTGCTCCATTCTGCTGATTGGTTTACTAAGCCTTATTTATGATTCGAAAGTTGCGTGGGGTTGATTTTCTCTTAAACCTGTAGGAGTGACTCTTATAAATTCTGCCTTCTCCCAGAATTCTGGGATTGTTCGGGCGTTGCTATAACTCATTCCGCTCTTTAACCCTGCAACAAGTTGAGCAATAACCTTAGAAACTTCTCCCTTATAGGGAACAACGCCTTCGACTCCTTCAGGTGCTCTTTGTTCAAAGTATTCATCGTCAACAGGTTCACCGAATCTATGGGCACGAGCTTCAATCGCTTCAAAACTCGCCATCCCTCTAACACGTTTGACTAGTCCTCGTGGTGAAGATTCAACATCGCCAGGACTTTCCTTTGTGCCCGCAAACATCGATCCAATCATGACACTGTCAGATCCAGCTGCGATCGCCTTTGCAATGTCTCCAGAAGACTTGATACCCCCATCGGCTATTACGGGTACTGGTACATCACTAGCAGAGAAAATAGCTGTTAATTGAGGTACTCCGACTCCTGCAACTAATCTGGTTGTGCAAACACCGCCAGGGCCGACACCTACCTTAATTGCATCCGCTCCTGCCTCACAAAGGTCTTCTGCACCGGCTTGTGTTGCAATATTGCCAACAACCACATCAGTCTCTGGGAATTGATCCTTAAGTTCTTTGAGAGCATTGATGGAATGTTCAGCATGGCCATGAGCAATATCTAACACTAAAAGGTCCACACCAGCTGCGACTAGAGCCTTACTTCGAATAACTGCGTCATGGTCAGTCCCCACTGCTGCCCCAACAATAAAAGAGCTGTCTTCAATTTTCACATTTTCAACCATTGTGGCTTGCGCATCCACTGGCATGAAGCGGTGGATAATACCTACTCCTCCTAATTTTGCGATGGTGAGAGCCATTTCTTCTTCACATACGGTGTCCATATTTGCCGCGATAATAGGAAGATTTATATTGATGTTTCTAGTAAGGCGAGTTGTCAAAGAGACATCTTGGCGACTTCGGATTGATGAACGACGGGGAACAAGAAGTACATCATCAAACGTTAATCCTGTCTCTAATCGTTCTAACCCTTTTTTCCCTAGTGTCACATTGGCTCCAATGCTTAGAATATTTCTACCGAAGTGAAGGCTATCGCAGTAACTGGAAGAACGCCTAAATTCTAATAAACAAAGGCTACTTTGAGATAGAACAGTCCCGTTGGAGGTTTCAGCTTGATAAATATGGCCTAAAATTGAATTAAGAACATGGAATCCGATGGCCCCTTTTACGATGAAATGACACCTGGCATGGTGTTTCCATCACCTCCTGCTGTTTCCGTTGATAGTGGGGTAGCTGCTTCGTATCAGTCGATAGCTGGCGAAGCCTTTCCTCTTGTGCTTGATCAGCAACTTTGTAGTGCAGTAACTGGGTCTTCTTCGCGACTTGTCAGCCCAGGTCTTCTTCTTCACCTTTCAATTGGGGCAAGTACAGTTGCGACAAAAAATGTCATAGCAAATCTTTTCTATAGAGATGTTCGTATCCTTCGACAGGTTTTTATTGGTGAGACCATAGAGACTGTCACTCGGGTCGTTTCTATGAGTGATAGTACCCCTCGTGAAGGGCGGGAACCACGCGGCAAGGTTCTATTAAATATAACGACGACAGCAGATGGAGAACCTGTACTTGACTATCAACGTTGTCCATTGGTTCGTCTTAGAAATAAGGAGCTACCTGGCTACAACGACGATTTAGGTCAAAATCCGAAATTTGAAATCGAAACTTATCTTGATGAGTCAATTTCACAGTGGGACCTTCACCATCTTCCGAATTCACCTCAGATGGTGATTGGGGCTGTTATTGAAGATCCCCTCCGTGATATTGTCACGCAACCAGCAAGTCTCATTAGACTTACCCATAATCTTGCAGCTGTCCATCGTGATGTTGATGCTTCACCATATGAAAAGCCACTTGTCTACGGCGGCCACACAGTTGCCCTTGCCCAAGCTTCACTTAGTAGAATATTCCCAGGGGTAGCTTCGATAGTGGGATGGCATACATGCGATCATGTAGGACCAGTCTTTGAAGAGGACCTATTATCATTTGAACATCGGCCTCTTGAAGAAATTCCTACGAAAAATGGTCGACTTGTCGCAGTTCAAGTTAAAGCATTCGCCCATAGGAAAAATACTGAACCAACTGAAGTCCTTGATTGGATCCCAGTTCTTTTTCTGCGTTAGAGAGATAGGAAGTAATTATGTCTGACCCGTTGCAATCATTCCGACTCGATGGGAGAGTTGCTGTCGTTACAGGTGCTTCAAGTGGAATAGGAGAACAGACGGCCAAGCTCTTTTCGTCAGTTGGGGCAACTGTTGTTGCTGCAGCTCGAAGAGTTGACCGGCTGGAAAGACTTTCCGATGAAACCCCAAATGTTGTTTCCTGCGCTTGCGATGTCACAAGTGACGCTGATTGCGAAAATCTTATCCAGAGCACTCTGGATCGCTTTGGAAGAGTAGATGTTCTTGTAAATAATGCAGGTATAAGTGATCCCGTATCAGCTATAGATGAAGATTTAGAAGAATTTCGACGCGTAATTCAAATAGATCTCATTTCATGTTTCTACCTCGCTCAGCTTTCAGCGAGAATCATGCAAGAGCAGGATACAGGGGGAAGCATCATAAACGTAGCTTCAATTCATGGATTTGTAGGGTCTGCCCCGAACAATCAGCCAGGATACTCAGCTGCAAAAGGAGGTCTTGTGAACCTAACTAGAGAATTAGCTTTGGAATGGGCACGATTCGGAATTCGTGTGAATGCTGTTGCTCCAGGGTATGTAGCGACAGAACTTACAGATGAAATGATCGCCGGTGATAGCGGAAGAAAATGGATTGAACGTAATACGCCTCTCCGACGACCTGCAGCAGTAAATGAACTTGATGGAGCCATGCTTCTTCTTGCATCAGAAGCCGGAAGCTATATCACCGGCGAGACAATAGCAGTCGACGGCGGTTGGTTAGCGCGCTAACAGGCAAACTCTGGTTTAATATGCATCTATGGACCAGAACCCTGTAACCAAATCCTTAGACCTAACCGGCAAGGTTGCAATAATCACTGGTGGAAGTCGAGGCATTGGAAGATCTATTGCTACTGGTTTTGCGCAACACGGAGCGAGTGTGGTGATAACCAGTCGTGACCAAAGCAGTTGTGAAAAAACTGTAAAGGAAATCACGAAAACCGGAGGTAAAGCAATTCCGGTAGCAGCCCATATAGGAAAGTTATCGCAGGTCGAAAATCTTGTTCTACAGACGGTTGAAGCGTATGGAACAGTAGACATCATCGTCAATAATGCAGCAAACCCTTTGATGCTTGGCGTCGGAGATATCACCCCAGAAGCATGGGAGAAAGCATTGAACACAAATTTACGAGGTCCAGTTTTTCTCGTGCAAGAATCGTTACCGTACCTTGAAGCAGGAACTGGCGGGTCAGTGATTAATATGCTGAGCAATGCAGCGTTTATGTATCCCCCGAACCATCTTCTCTATTCTGTCGCTAAAGCCGGACTAGATGCAGCGACGAGGTCAATGGCTGCACAGTTGGCTTCAAAGAATATTCGTGTGAATGCAATGGTACCGGGGACAGTCGACACCGATATGGTGCAAGCAATGCCAGAGTCATTCCAAAAAATGGCAGCAAAAGGATCTCTCCTGCGAAGAGCAGCTCAACCTGATGAGATGGTAGCTATGGCATTGGTATTGGCATCAGACGCTGGCAGCTTTATGACTGGGCACACTTATTTCGTTGATGGAGGCCAGAGTTACAGGTGACTAAGATTAGTTTCCCTTTCCTTTTAGCATCGGTAGACGTTGGTTGGGTCGAACTTTTAGCCTCTTTAACTCTACTTATCATCACGCTAGCGATTTCGATTGTACTGAAACTCCAGATTGAAAGACCCGTTATCACTGCCAGTTTACGAGCCGCTGTGCAACTCATAGCAGTTGGGTTTCTTTTTACAGCTATCTTTGACCATAACCTCGCCAAAACATGGGCCTGGATTTGGGCCGGACTGATGATTGTTATCGCTACTCTCGTGGTAGAGCGAAGAGTGCCTGATATCGATGGCATTAGGAACCCAACGTTCCTATCAATAAGCGCTTCTGTCGCGATAACGCTTGGAATAATTTTTCCGTTAGGGATATTCGATGCAGGAGCGGTGAATATCGTCGTCATTTCCGGTATAACAATTGGGAATATCATGCCCGCAACCGTCCTCGCTGTCCATGAACTTCAAAACCAGTTTCGGCTCAGAAGAGGAGAAGTTGAGTCTCTACTAGCACTAGGCATAGGTATGAAGAACATACGACGGTTTCTCTGTCCGGCGATTATCAAATTAGCGATCATGCAACAGGTTGAGAGGACAAAGGTTGTAGGTCTAATTGCATTACCGGGCGCTATGACAGGTCTTCTTCTCGCAGGTGTTGACCCTATCGACGCTGTGATAATTCAATTGATCGTGATGTATATGATTCTCGGAGGAACCGTTGTAACAGCAAGTATCGTTGTTTGGTTTGGTTCACGGAATGCATTTACGGCTGACCAGAGATTATCTACTTGGACAGATTTTAATTAATTTTTTTAGAGGAGGTTACTCTTCTGGGAGAAGTCGGTTAGTTATCTCGATCGCGATTTCTGATGGGGACTGTCCATCGGTATCGACCTGTTCAAAGGTGGCGTATGCATCTTGGCGGTGATTGTAAATTTCTTTGATCCGTTCTTCAAAATCGTTCGAATCTAAGAGTGGCCTTTTTGAACGGTCTTCTTTGAGAAGTCTTTCGATGATTTCATCTATAGGGGCAGAGAGGCAGAATATACGGCCATTTTGGGAAAGGGCTTCTATATTTATCGGATCAAGGAGCAACTTTCCACCAGTCGCGATGACAAGATCTGTCTTTGGCGCTAGTTGTCGACTTATCTCTCTTTCATATTCCCGAAAAGACTCTTCTCCTTCTTTCTCAAAAATTTCTGGAATAGGGCCGTAGAGTTGCTCGATAACGGTATCGGTGTCAACAAAATCCATTTCTAATCTCTTTGCTACAAGCATCCCTACAGTGCTTTTTCCTGACCCCATAAATCCGGTCAGAATTATATTAAGGTTTTGATGATTGTTGCTCATAGGAATACCTCCATACTAGATGCCTTCTCGTGTTTGGAGAGTTGAATACTGTGATTGCAAAGATAGCGCGATATGTATTACCCAATTTGTCTATAAGGAGCTAAGTTCTTTTTATGATTATTGGCCTTCACCATGTAGCTATCTCAGTACCTGACCTTGATAAGGCAATAACGTTTTATGAAGAAGTGTTGGGTTTCGAAAGAATCTTTCTCAATAGTTGGGATGGAGACCGAACGCAAGCAGATCGTGTCATTGGAGTTTCAAAAACTAGCGCACGGGTAGTTATGCTTCGGGCAGGTAACGCATACATAGAACTCTGGGAGTATCACAATCCTCAACCAAAATCGCTAGATGGTCAATACTCTCCAGCTGATCACGGGTTCGCGCATATTGCTCTACAAGTAAGCGATATACATGAAGAGTATGGTCGTTTAATTGAAGCAGGCATGACTTTTCATGAGCCGCCAGTTGAACTTGGAGGATCTTTGGCTATTTATGGACGTGACCCGTTCGGAAATATAGTTGAATTGTATGAACCTTCGAAAGAACGATCAATTTGATCTAGGGCAGATTTCCCCCTAAATACTCCTTATTTTGGAAATTGACTTGCTCAATATTTCCTGAATGGCCTTATTTCACTCTAAATGTCGGTACCCTCTAGTGCGGAAGGTTGCCAGAGCGGACGAATGGGGCGGCCTCGAAAGCCGTTGTGGCGTTTAGCGTCACCGTGGGTTCGAATCCCACACCTTCCGCCAAATTAGGACTGTTTGGCCCGTGTACGCCTGAGTATTGGGTCAGCTGCAGCAAGAGCTCTATCTGCCAAACGTAAAACTTTGCCAGCTGAACCTGGCGTTGAGTTATCAACCAAGTTCCCCATAACTTGAAGCGTCATATTTGCCATAAATTGGTTAGCAACTGCGACTCTAAGTCCCGAGCGAAGGATAAAGGGATGCCCAATTAGGTATGAGAAACGTCGACCGGTTCTTAGAAACCCATCAAATCTCTCGCCGATGATTTCGTCATATTTATCTGGAGCTGTTTGAGGGTCTTCGAGAAAAAGGTCTGAGATCAGCATTCCTGACTCAAGACTATAATCTATGCCCTCTCCGTTCATAGGGTTGATTAGCCCAGCCGCATCACCAACAGCAACCCACCCAGAACCGTGTCTCTTTTGAGATGTCATAGGTAAACGCCAAGCGCGTGGTTTTTCCAAGTATGGACCTACCTCCCATTCATCTGCAATCAAGTCCCTGTAAACATCACAAAGAGTATTGAGATTTAACTTCCGGAACCCTTTCATCGTTGATAAGGCACCAACCCCCAGATTCACCGTTCCATTACCTGTTGGAAACATCCAGCCATATCCAGGGATTGGAGTGCCATTAGAATCACGCATAGCAAGAGATGCTTCCAAATATTCATCTCCATGACGGGGGCTTTCGACATATGTACGGATAGCAATTCCGTATGGTTCATCTGCCTTTCTTTCCGTCCCTAGCATCCTTGCTACTTTCCCAGGAGCTCCGGATGCGGCTACAACTAGTTTGGATGTCCATTTCTCAGACCCACTGGTTACTCCAATTACCTTGTTGTCAACAAAATCGGGTAGAGCTTCGGATTGGTAGAAGATCTTTGCTCCCGATTGTGAGGCTGTTTCAAGCAGGTGTGAGTCGAGTTCCTTACGTGTCCATACAGCTCCGTAAGGTGGGAAACTTCCTCCGCTTGGCCACTTTAGTTCCCGTCGAGTTTTTCCGGCGATCATTCGAAGGCCAGTAATTTTATGAATACCTTCTATGTCAATATCAAGTTCTTGTAACGCACCTATAGCTCTTGGCGTTAAACCATCCCCGCAAACCTTATCTCGACCTATCGGAGCTTTTTCAAAAATAGCTACCGAAGCGCCGCCACGAGCAGCTTGTATAGCGGTAGCAGCTCCTGCAGGGCCTCCGCCAATTACGATTATGTCAAAATCGGTCACGAGATCTAGGGTGCCCGTTCCTAGGGAATAATCCGCACTTTAGAAGAAATTTTTCATGGTCATCAGTTACGTTTGACGACAAGGAACTTTGTAAGCAAATCTCCAAATCCATCGTAAAATTAGTATTCAAATGTAACCCGCCCAGTTGACCTGCTTAGCGATATGTTCGAGGGTATGGGCTATGAGGGCCGTTTTTGGCTAATCTAATTTGGAGGTTTATGCGTTAAGATTTACTATAAATTTATTCGAAGAAAGATCTATGACCCAAGACTCAGTGAATATTCAACCGCCTTTACACCCTCTAGCTATTGATGCGAGTAGTGATGAGACTCTTCGGGGTGATCCTATTGATGGAGAACGGTATTACTCAAGTGATTTTATGCGCCGTGAGTGGGACCACATGTGGACTAAGGTGTGGCACATAGCAGGCCTCGTAAATCAACTGCAAAGTGCTGGAGATTATATTGTGCATGACTTTATGCACGAGTCTGTCATGGTCGTAAAACAGGCTGATGGGTCACTTCGAGCCTTTTACAATGTATGTGGGCACCGAGGCCAGCGGCTAGTTTGGGGCGACGGGCAGCAAGAGACATTCCACTGTCAGTATCATGGTTGGGAATGGAGAAACGATGGCGTGCTCAATGCTGTTCCCGATCAGGATGACTTCCCTCAGGGGAACCCTTGCGGAGAATTAACGCTTGTTGAACTCCCGGTCGATACATGGGCCGGTTTTGTTTGGTATGCGTTTGATAGCAACGCTCCATTACTTACGGAATACTTACATCCCTGGCCTGATATCTACAAGAATCACGCGACCGAAGAAATGACCCGTATCGTGTGGATGCAAGTAGAGCTTGAGACTAACTGGAAATTCGCCCCAGATAATTTCAGTGAGTCCTACCACACCCGAACGGCCCACCCACAGGTACCAGCACACAGAGATATGGACTATTGGACATCGAGGCAGGAACTCTACCCCAATGGTCACAACCGTATTTTGCAGCTATGGCGACCTTCGCTACGTGACCGTGTTCCCGAAGGAACGCCAAATAGATTTGACAACAAATTGCGAGCTTGGGGTATTGACCCAGATCAATACCCTGATTTCGAAACTAAAGTGACTCAAGGGTGGCGCGATGTCGCTGCTGCTCAACGCTCACTAGGACCATCAAAGGGCTATCACCATTACTTGCGTCTAACCGAAGACGATTTTCTTTTCTCCCCTCATGATCAACTATTCCCCAATGTTTCGCTCGATATTCGTCCAGATGCGGTATCAATGTTCCGAACCGAACCTCATCCCACCGACCCCAACAAGTGCACATTCGATCTTTGGTGTTTAGCAATGCCGATTCAAGGTCTCGAAGAGGTTATGTGCATCGCAGGGAAACGGCCGCTAGAAATAGCTGATTTCGATCACCGTAATTTTGATGGAGGACGCGGATTGCGGGACTTAGCTGGTTCCGTCATTTTCCAAGATATGGCATTGGCTGAAGGTCAGCAACGAGGGCAACGCTCGCGGGGTTACCAAGAGCCATACCTCGCAGGCCAAGAGACCCGAGTGCGGGCATGGCATGAAACCCTTAATGACTACCTCGAAGGTCGCCGTTAAGTCCGGCTGGCTCGCCTATTAGACTATGTCAAAAATTGTTCATGAACCTAAGGCCCCTATTTCAACGAGACATTCTGCACTTCAGAAGAAATTTTTCACGGTCATTTGTTACGTTTACCGGAAAAAAACTGCGTAAGTAAATCTGCGCACTCTTCCTGTAATACTCGAGGTGTCACAGAAAATTCATGATTCAAACGAGGGTCTCCTCCCAACTGATAAAGACTTCCCAAGGAACCAGCCTTTGGATCTTCAGCTCCAAATACGACGTGACTAATCCTCGCTACAAGGCAGGCACCTGCACACATTGGACAAGGTTCAAGCGTTGTCACTAATGTTGCTCCGTCCAAACGAGAAGTCCCCAATGCTAAAGCAGCATCTCGGATAGCTAGGGCTTCTGCATGCGCAGTCGGGTCTCCTAATAGTTCTCGTTCATTATGCCGTGAAGCGATTACCTCTTCGTTAAAAATAACCAATGCTCCAATAGGAATATCATCATGTTCCAAAGAGAGCTTCGCTTCCGCTATCGCAAGTCGCATCCATTCTTCTTCAGTGCTCACAACCTGTTTCCCATCTCTTTAGAATTCTTTTACTACCCTTGATCACAGCTCTTCTTCAAGATATCTTCCGCTCTCTTCAACATGGGCGATTAACGACCGGAAATACCACTTTCCTTCTCTTCGGACATACTCGTCTTCGTAGTGGCCGATTATTCTTACAAAGGAGCCGTCAATATGGGAGTACACCATAAGAAATCGCCACGAGCCCTTTGCTTCATTTCCAAATACATCAATCACTGGATTTGTGACCATATGTACCGAATGGCGAATAAAGCCAGCAGATCGAAGAGAGAACATAAATTCAGCTATTGAGCTTCTTCCCAGTTTGGGTTCCATTCCAGCTGAGCCGACTTTTCCGCTTTGTTGCCAGATCCCGTCTTCGATAAATAAAGCAGCAACAGCCTCACCATCATGGTCATCATCACATGCAGCACAATATGCTGCTTTTAACCTTCTTATCGCTTCAATATCTTCCAGTCTCTTCAGCCGATTATCATGTTTTTTGGGATCTAGTCTGCCAATTAGTTTCAAGATACGCCTACCGGCTACCTGTTCCGGTCGATCTTTCAATTGTTTCAATCGTTTCATGTGAAGTTCTCCTAGTGATCTTCTAAAGTGAGTCACGGGCTTGGCGTATAAGTAACTTACAGTAACCCTTTCCGAGTTCCTAAACGAAAGAGATAGACAATGACAGAAATATCAGGACACTATGAGGATCGCTTCGCTGGTGTGGCAGATGCAATGAAGGCGAATTTCGAAGATCACGGAGACGTTGGAGCTTCCGTCGCTGTGGTGCATGAAGGAGAAATGGTTGTAGATATTTGGGGGGGATATACCAGTGAGGAGAAAACAGAGGAATGGCAGGAAGACACCATTGTCAATGTCTGGTCAACAACGAAAACAATGATGGCAATCTCAGCGCTCGTTCTCGCCGACCGCGGAGAACTAGATATGTTCCGTCCCGTTGCCGATTATTGGCCAGAATTTGCTGTCAATGGGAAAGAGCGCATCGAGGTACGCCACCTCATGTCACACACATCAGGTGTGTCAGGATGGGCGGAACCACTTACGATGCAAGATGTTTGTGATTGGGAAAAATCCACCGCTATGTTAGCGACCCAAGAACCATGGTGGGAGCCAGGGACAGCATCGGGATATCACATGTTGAACCAAGGACATTTAGTTGGTGAAGTAGTCCGAAGAGTAACTGGACAGAGCCTAGGGACATTCTTTGCACAAGAAATAGCTAATCCACTCAACGCAGATTTCCATATAGGACTAAGTGAAGACGAATTTCATCGCATCTCTAACGTAATGTACCCGCCGGGAGATTCTTCAGACCAACTTGAACTCTTTAGAGAGGCCGTGGAAGCACACAAGATGAACCCAGAGGTCGCTATGAAGACATTTGTGAATCCTGCACCAGATGCAAATTCCGCATGGACAGATTGGTGGAGGAAAGCCGAAGTACCCGCTGCTAATGGCCATGGAAACGCCAGATCTGTTGCAACAATTCAGGCTCTTATTTCTAACGGGGGAGAAATGAACGGAAAGAAACTCCTCTCCGACGAAACTATTGACCTTATATTCCAGGAACAATCAGATGGGATAGACCTTGTTCTATTTACTCCACTACGTTTCGGTATTGGATATGGTTTACCAGTCGATGACCTACCATTTCTTCGGAAAGAAGGGCGAGTATGTTTTTGGGGGGGTTGGGGAGGTTCCTTAATCATTAACGATGTGGATAACAACCTAACCATTAGCTACATGATGAATCGAATGCTTACTTCAGTTATGGGAGATGAACGGGGAGCAGCGATTGTAGAAGCAGCTTATAAAGCTCTCGAATAGTCGTAGGTAATTTGCGGAGGAGGTGGGATTCGAACCCACGGTGGGTTGCCCCACACACGCTTTCCAAGCGTGCCGATTCGGCCGCTCTCGCACTCCTCCATTTAATACTCGAGAGTACTAAATTGAGTTTTCAGGCTACCGTTCCTTATCGGCATGCGCACGCTTAGAGCGTTTTCAAGTGTTATTCAAAGAATCGGTCTTAAAGAACAGATTAGGAATGGAGAAAAACTCTGTACCATATACGATAGGAATCACATCCGTTTCGGAATGTGACGATTGGGTTCTGTGCAATCAGTGCCCGTGAACCGAGTCAGGGTCGGAAGGCAGCAGCTCTCAGCGGAATCACAGATGTGCCGCAGGTAGCCTGATCGTCACTTTCGGGAACGGATGTTCTTATGAGAAAATGTGCTCAGAATTCCAATTACTTTACTTGATGACCTATAGCAGGACTAGGATTCCTACATGGCATATCAGTCCCTCTACCGTCGTTACCGGTCAGGCCGTTTTAGCGAGTTGGTGGGACAAAAACACGTTGTGACCGCATTGAAGAATGCGATTACTGAGAACCGTGTAGGCCACGCATACTTATTTAGCGGCCCACGGGGAACTGGGAAGACCAGCACAGCTCGTATCCTTGGCAAGGCTTTAAATTGTACTTCTCTAGAAACTGACGGTGAACCGTGTTGTACATGTGACTCCTGTCTGTCTTTCTCGGAAGGTAATTCTTATGACCTCCATGAATTAGATGCAGCCTCAAATAACGGCGTTGAAGCTATACGTGACCTTATTTCGAAAGTTGCATTGGGCTCACCCGGTCGGACCAAGGTTTACATTCTTGATGAAGTTCATATGTTGACATCGGGGGCTGAAAATGCACTGTTAAAGACTTTAGAAGAACCTCCCAGTCACGTAGTTTTTGTGCTTGCAACAACTGAGCCACAAAAAGTTGTCTCAACAATTCGGAGTAGAACACAGCACTTTGAGTTTGAACTGATTCCATCGAACCTTCTAGGGGACCACCTCCGTTGGGTAGTTCAAGACGCCGGCCTTGATGTAACTGATGAGATGATTGACTATGTACTTCGAGTAGGAGGCGGTTCAGCGCGCGATGCTTTATCTGCTCTAGAACAGACACTCGCCAGAGGTGGAACTCCTGACGATGATACAGCTGTCGAAGAGGTGCTTGATGGAATTGTTCTTGGCGATCCGAGCGAAGTTATAAGTGGGTTGAGCAAAGCAGTTCAATCAGGTCGCTCTCCTAGAGTTATTGGAGAAATTCTTATAGATCGATTACGTAATGCTTTTCTTACCGCGATGGGATCTGCTCCGGATCATCTTTCTGACCATCAAGAAGAACAGTCGAAAAAACTTTCTGAGCGAATGCCTTTAGCGACTATTACTAAGTCGCTCGAAACCATTGGCGGTGCTTTGGTAGGTATGCGTAATTCTCCTGACCCTAGGATTGACCTTGAGGTAGCGATTCTCAAACTCTCTCATCCGAAACTCCAAAATGACTCAACTTCGATTTTGCGACGTATTGAGAAAATAGAACGTCATTTGGAGGGGGTTGAGGAGCCTTCCCTTGGCGAATCGACAGATAGCAAAAAGCCTGCTTCTTATTCGGGAAAGAAGAAGGACATTCCTACGCCTGTTGAAGAAGCTCCGATCGCCCATGATGAACCAGTTTCGGAGAATGATGACCTCCTATCATTACAAGAAGTCGAATCTGCGTGGCCTGAGATCAAAAAGGGCTTATCTGGAAAGGCGAAGGCGCGTTTTAGTGGAGGGAGATTTGTTTCTACTGATAGTAGTGGGGTCACATTTGCCTTACCCAATGAAATTCATCGTGATCGCTGTGCTGAGTGCCTTAGTGAAGTTGAAGAACTAATCTCCCAAAAATTACATAGGAAGACCAATGTGCATCTCATTGTTGAATCTGCCGGGGCAAATACAGCTCAGAAAATTGAGACACAGGTGTCAACAACCAGTAAAGCTGATGAAGGTATTGATCTTGATTCGTTAGAGGATGCTGAAGCAACAGCCGGAGATGGCCTTTCGTTAGTTGTAGATAGTTTTCCAGGAGCAAAGATCGTTGATCATGAATGAAAATTATTCAGAGAAAGGGAATTCAGTAGGGTTCGGAGGTGGGCTGTGAGTATTTATACACCGGCAGTCCAAACGCTTATAGACGAGTTAGGAAAGTTACCTGGTGTTGGCCCAAAATCTGCTCAACGCATCGCATTCCATCTGGTTAAAATCGCTGATGAAGAAGCGATTCGACTTTCAGATGCTATCCGTGATGCGAAGGAGAAAGTACGATTTTGTGACAAATGCTTTAATATGAGTGATGAAGTGATTTGTGATATTTGCTCTGATTCACGAAGAGATCCCTCGTTAGTGTGTGTCGTTGAGGAACCAAGAGACATTGTTGCCGTTGAAAGAACTCAGGAATACAAAGGCTTCTACCATGTCTTGCAAGGGGCGATTAATCCAATTGATGGTATAGGACCAGAGCAGCTTCGAGTAAGGGAACTACTTACGCGACTTCAGGAAAATCCTATTTCTGAGGTTATTTTGTGTACGAATCCCAATATTGAAGGTGAGGCAACTGCCATGTACCTAGCTCGGTTACTGGAGCCCCTTGGTGTTTCTGTTACCCGAATCGCTAGTGGTCTACCAGTTGGGGGTGACCTTGAATATGCAGATGAGTTGACGTTAGGTAGAGCTTTGGAAGGTCGACGGGAAATAGAAGTCAACTAGTTATTGTTCTGCAAAAACACTCACGTGACTGACGAGTTGGTGGGTCTCGTCAGTCACCTGCGGTGGGAGGGGAATCTCCGCAGTTTCAGAGTGTTGCATTTTGTCCTAAAGATTTGGGGATATCTTTCACTTAAAGTTCGCATTTTTTAAAGAGAAAAACCTTTTTTTATTACGATCCTGTGGGTGAAACCAACTCTTAAGTTACATTTACGTTACATTAAGTCAATTATGTTGTCAAATAGGCTAATTCAGCAGCTACAGAGATAAGAAACCCTTAGATACTTTGCCCTCAGGTGTAATAAATGCGTTACCTTATTCTCCGGTATCCACGCCCATCATTTTAAACCAAATGAGGGTTTAAACAGATGCCCTAAGAATCAACGCATCACCTTGCCCGCCGCCACCACATAGAGCTGCTGCTCCGATGCCACCGCCCTGACGTCGCAATTGATACGCAAGAGTTAACGCCAAACGGTTACCAGACATACCAATTGGATGGCCAAGGGCAATAGCACCACCATTAACGTTTACTACAGAATCATCAATTTCTAGATCTGCCATAGAAGCAACAGAAACTGCTGCGAAAGCTTCATTGATTTCGAAGAGGTCAATATCTGATAATGACAATCCGCTACTTCCTAATGCATCTGAAATCGCCCGAGATGGTTGAGTAAGCAGACTGGTATCAGGTCCTGCAACTTGGCCATAAGAGACCAGTTCAGCCAAAGGCTGAATAGAAAGTTGATCAGCCACTGAACGGGAAGTCACCACAACAGCAGAACCTCCATCAGATATTTGACTGGCATTCCCTGCGGTTATGTTTCCGCTTTCAGAAAATGCAGGACGAAGTTTTTGAAGTCCTTCTATATCTGTTCCAGGGCGTACTCCCTCGTCAAGTTCGAAGAGGATAGGATCCCCTCGGCGCTGTGGAATTTCAACTTGGACTATTTCATCCGATAAATTCCCACTCTCAATCGCAGCTGCAGCTCTCTCATGCGAATTTTGCGCAATTTCATCTTGGCTTGTGCGATCTATGTCAGCAGAAGCAGCGTATCGTTCCGTTCCTTCTCCCATAAGTTCCTTCTCCAAAGCGCAAAAAAGTCCATCATGTTGAATGACATCCATCATTTCCGCGTTTCCGTACCGATACCCGCCTCTGGCTTTCGGAACGAGATATGGAGCGTTCGTCATCGACTCCATTCCTCCGGCAATAACAATTTCTGCATCGCCGTTTTCAATCATCTGAGCAGCTAAATAAATCGCATTCAAACCTGATAAACAGACCTTATTGATGGTGATTGCAGGAGTACTCATTGGAATCTCGGCATAACAGGCTGCTTGGCGCGCAGTTACCTGCCCAGTTCCAGCTTGAAGAACCTGACCCATAATGACATAATCCACCTTCTCTGGGCTTAGTCCAGCCCGATCGAGCGCACCTGAGATAGCTATACCGCCTAAATCAGCTCCAGAGAAAGAAGAAAGAGCACCTGAGAGCTTACCTATCGGGGTCCTTGCTCCTGCAAGAATCACTGTATTTTCCATTATCACTCCTCAAAACTAATCCCGTTGAATCAACCGAGCTCTAACTTTCTTAGAAGTTCGCTCAATAACTTACAAATCAAATGTAAAAATAAACCTAGCTATCTCATGACCCATTTACACTAGAAGAGAGATCAATTTGTTGGAGCGGAAATGATTTTAACTGAAATAGACCATGTAGCAATTGCAGTACACGACCTCGAAGAAGCTATTCACTACTACCAGCGTGCATTCGGCGCCGAAGTCCATCATCGAGAAATAGTGGAACGAGATGGGGTGGAAGAAGCTCTCATAAAAGTAGCCGACAGCTATATTCAACTCACTACAGCGACACGGGATGATTCTCCAATAGCGAAATTTTTAGCAACTAGAGGTGAAGGGCTTCATCACATCGGATATCGAGTAGATGATTGTAACGGAGCGCTGCAAGCAATGATTGCTGCAGGTGCCCGCCCAATAGATGAAACTCCTCGACCCGGATCAAGAGGAACGACCGTTGCTTTCATTCATCCGAAAGGATCGCATGGCACACTTATCGAACTTGTAGAAGAATAGTCTTATTAATTCAAGAGCTTGGACACAAATATGAAGGTTCACTTAGTAGATGGGACCTATGAACTGTTTCGCCACTACTTCGGCGCCCCATCTCATATCACTGCTGAAGGTCATGAAGTAGGCGCAACCCGTGCGGTGCTCGCAAGTATGTTATCTCTACTCGAACAAGGTGCTACCCATATTGGTATAGCGACAGATCATACAATTACCTCGTTCAGGAATGAGCTCTATGAAGGCTATAAAGATGGGTCGGATATAGATCCAGATATCGCAGGACAATTCCATATTCTCGAAGACCTTCTCGAAGCTGCAGGATTTATCATCTTTCCAATGGTCAAGTACGAAGCAGACGATGCTTTAGCTTCCGGAGCGAAACGTTCAACAATGGACGAGAGGGTAGATCAAGTTGTTATTTGTACTCCAGATAAAGACTTAGGACAATGTCTTACTCCTGATCAGAGGATCGTGCAATATGACCGCCGCAAGAAACAACTCATGAACTATGAAGGCGTAATCGAAAAATTTGGCGTTCCTCCCGAATCGATCCCTGACTACCTTGGTTTAATGGGAGATACAGCTGATGGATTCCCAGGGTTGCAGGGGTGGGGAGCGAAATCAGCTTCAAGTGTTCTAGCTGCCTATAACCATATTGAACAGATTCCTGACAACCCTGAAGAGTGGGAAGTGACGGTCAGAGGAGCAAAGAAGCTATCTACAACTCTAAATGACAATAGGGACCTAGCGTTTCTTTTTCGGAAGATAGCTACTGTCATTTATGATGCTCCCACTTTTGGTTCTATCGATGAACTCCATTGGGAAGGCCCTGGTAGTGACTTTGTCGAGATTGCTGAGAAACTAGACGCCTCAAGACTAATTGAACGTGCTGAAAGACTTGCGGAAAATCTCTAAAGTATGGATACAACTTTGGTACTTACATCCTCGTTTGTGTTGATCCATGACGTCTCTGATACCTTGAAGTTTCATAAATTCGCTGGAAGAATAACTATATGGATCTAGAACAAGCACTTGCATGGGCCTCAGAAAAAAATCATGGAATATTGATCACCATCCGTAAAGATGGAAGAGCCCAGTCCTCTGATATTTCCTTTACATTAATTGATCAAAAATTCTGTATCTCAGCGACAGCGTCGCGAGCAAAAACGCAAAATCTTTTGAGAGATGAGCGAGCGGTCCTTCATATCACATCTCCTGAGACCTGGTCTTATGTTTCTTTTGATGGGAAAGTAGAAGTTACCCCGACAGCCCAAACTCCAAATGACGAAATTAATAAAGAATTAGTTGAAATTTATCAACGAATTCTTGGAGAAGAGCATCCAAACTGGGACGAATTTCAACAGGCGATGATCGAAGACAATCGTTTAGTTCTCCGATTTGTTCCCCACAGTGCAGTAGGGATGCTGAATTGATAATGGACCTATCGAAGAACCACCAAGAACTAGATGATGTAGGGTTCACAATTGTTGAAGACCTTATCGATCCAGACTTTGTCGATGAATTATTAGATGAGATTGCCCAGCTGGAAGAGAAGCTGAACCGTACTCCAGATAACAACAGATTCGAAGGAAATAGAACTACTCGTACCTACAACCTTCTTGCCCATGGTGAAATTTGGCAAAAGATACCAGTCCAAACCCAAGTACTTGAATTAATTGAAGGTGTTCTAGGGGAGCAGTGTTTGGTTTCATCACTCGCTTCGATTTCTCTTGCTCCGGGAGAGACAGCTCAAGTAATCCATGCTGATGATCAGATTCAACCTTTAGATAAACCCCATATCGCGACTGTGTGTAATTCCATGTGGGCTCTCACAGACTTTACAGAAGAGAATGGGGCTACGCGAGTCGTTCCCGGTAGTCATCGTTGGCAGAATCCAGATTATTTCGGAGATCAGAGCGACATCGAAAGTATTCCTGCGATAATGCCCAAAGGGTCTGTTCTTGTTTGGCATGGGAGCACTTGGCACGGGGGAGGAGCAAACACGACTGAGGACGAAATACGAATTGGTGTTGCTATGAATTACTGCGCTGGTTTTATCCGTCAGCAGGAAAATCAGCATCTTGGATTGCCACCAGAAAAAGTATCGACATTTTCGCCAGAACTTCGCCAGCTATGTGGCTTCGGTATGTTCAGAGGCCTTACTGGGAATATTGAAAAACATAGTCCCGCGCACCTGCTTTATGGTGACCCTATGGAAACTCAGCTTTGGGATTATGACCCTATAGAACACGACTGAAGAAAGGATAGGAAATATATGGAAACAATTTCCCCATTCGTAATCGATATACCCGATCAGCAGATTGAAGATCTGCAGAAGAGAATAGAACTCACCAGATGGCCTGAGGAGGAATGCGTTGACGATTGGACACAAGGTATTCCTCTCTCATACACGAAAGAATTAGCTAACTATTGGTTGACTGAGTATGACTGGCGACAAAGCGAAACACAGTTAAATAGGTTCACTCAGTTCATTACAAATATTAACGATCTTGATATCCATTTTATTCATCAGCGTTCACCACATGAGAACGCTATGCCACTTCTCATAACTCATGGATGGCCCGGGTCCATTGTAGAATTTCATAAAATCATTGAACCGCTTACCGATCCAACGTCCCATGGAGGAAAAGCCGAAGAAGCGTTCCATATTGTCTGCCCAACCCTTCCAGGTTATGGCTTCTCAGGAAAACCAACGGAGACAGGATGGGGAGTAGAGAAAATAGCTACAACTTGGGATGATCTGATGGTTCGGATCGGATACGAGAATTACGGGGCGCAAGGAGGTGACTGGGGAGCAGCAGTCACTACACAGATTGGAAGAAATGTTGGTCATTGCGTAGGGATCCATTTGAATATGCCAATAGGTAGACCAACTCCTGAGGCCCTTCAGAATCCTACTGAAGATGATAGTCACGCCCTTGAACGTTTGACCTACTATCAAGAATGGGACTCCGGTTACTCAACACAGCAAAGAACTCGACCACAAACTTTAGGTTATGGACTAGTTGATTCTCCAGTAGGTCAGATGGCTTGGATAATTGAGAAATTCTGGAGTTGGATGGATTGCGATGATCACCCAGAGAATGTGTTAACAAAAGACGAATTACTAGACAATGTAATGCTTTACTGGTTGACCGCTTCAGGAGCTTCGTCTGCGAGATTGTATTGGGAAAGTTTCGGCGGGAGCTTCGGAGGAGGAGAAAAGGTTGAAATACCCACTGGTGTCGCATCATTCCCAGGAGAAATACTTCAATCCCCAAGACCATGGTGTGAAGAAAGCTACAACATTACCCATTGGACAAGGATGCCCAAAGGCGGACATTTCGGGGCATTTGAACAGCCTGACCTCTTTGTAGAAGACGTGAGGAATTTCTTTCTATCAATCCGATAGGTGCAAAAAAACAGAAACGTCGGTTTATGCGATTTCCTGTAATCCGAGTACGTCCATCATCTCACTTCTTTCAGGACCCAAAGGAGGAGGAGCAGGGCGCTCATCACGCTTCTCCCACATCTCTAAAACATCAGCCATTATTTCTGGATCATTGAGACTTTTCGGCGGAGCTAGAAGATTTATCATTCGCATAAATGCTCGCCAAACTTTGGCAGACGTTTGTGTCGCGGGCATTAACCCATTCTGAAGAATTGATTTTCTATTTGCTCCTTCGCTCGGAACCCCATTTTCAAGCTCACGATTACTCCGGTCTGAATCAACTGAGGCTTGATACCAAGGGATAATATGCTCTTCAATATCTTCAGCAAAAACTTCTGCTTGGATCATAGAATCATCTCGATTCTGTTCAATTGCTTTCGTAAGGAGATGCGCTTGCCAAAATCCCGTAGAACAGCCTCTCCCATATAACGGATTTGTGCAGATAAGTGCATCTCCTATCATATGAAATCCCTTTATGATGACACCACCCTCATCGACAAGAGACCTTCGCCGGTTCAAAAGACCAGCCATGGAATGCACTTTGGTGATTGGATCAGCATCCAAAGTTAGCCATTCTCCAGCAGCGGGAATTTCTCTAACGACCTGATCAAATACTTTTGAATCACGAACTCCCCAAAATGTTTTGTCCTTATCTGAAGTAGCTAAGGTAATCGAAAATGTTCGATTATCTCCCCAGAAAACCCCATACTTCAAATACCCGAGATCTCCAGCGACAAGCCGATCGCTAACAGGTAATTCCTCACTTTCGTGAACTCTAAAGAATCTCGAATAGTAAACAATGCCGGTATCTTCTACTTCTTCAGGAAGTTCAATCCCTCTACCCCTAAACCACTCAGGTGCTTGAGACCGACGCCCGTTTGCCGCAATAACCAGATCAAAGAATTCAGAACCACCGTTCTCAAACATCAAACCCTGAACTTCAGGAATATCACCTTCAGTCATTATCAGTCCGCTGATTCTCTGACCTGTCTTTATCACGACATTTGGATTACTCATCACAATTTGGCGAAGTACCCATTCAAAAGTTGTGCGACGAGCTGCAATCATAAAGAGATCCTTATCATCAGGATACGGAGTTAAATCATCAAGAGTTTCAGGCATATGTCGCGCTAACGCTATTTCTGTAGCGCCTACATCAAGGAGCATCTTCAGAACTTCAGGATGGAAATCTCTCAAAAGATTATGAAGCCTCCCTAAAAGAGCATGGGAATGTCGAACTTGAGGAGCTCCACGACGATTCCAATCGAAAGCTTCTTCAGGGGAAGGAGGCATAGGGGTAGCATCAGCTTCAAATACCGAAACCTGAAAACCTATTTTTGATAAAGAAAGCGCAGAAGCAAGTCCAGTTACTCCTCCACCAATGATCCCAACGTGGCCCATATATTTACTTTCTCACATCAAACCTTGGACATTCCATAATCATCCTATGCCTGATCGTATTCAATGAGGACTTCTTTCGGAGAGCGGGTACCGCTCTTCATGATAAATGCGGTGTCCGCACCAGGAGCTAAACGAGGGTTTTTCATTTTTTCACACAATAACGTTGACCCCATAACAGCTTCAACCCTTGCCATTTCGTACCCCAAACAGAAATGCTTACCTAAGCCAAATCCCAGATGCCCATAGCGACCTTCATCACCGTGGTGTCCCATCTTACGTTCCTTGCTTAAATGAAGATCATCACGATCGATCTTGAAAGATCGGGGGTCTGAAAATACTGTCTCATCATTATTTGCTGATGCCAATTGGATATAGACGGCTTGGTTAGCAGGGATAGTGACCCCACTGAAAGTAACTTCGTTCACTGCGTACCGTAGCTGCCCAGGTACTGGAGGTGAGTGTCTCATCATTTCAGAAAAGGCAGCATCGAAAAGGTCTTGGTCGTCTAGTACTGCATCAAGTTGCTCAGGATTCAAGAGAAGTTGCGTCCACATGTTCGCGATTCCTTTATCCGTAGTTTCTCCTCCAGCGACGAGAAGTAGAGAAATGAATGCTTGAATCTCTGTCAAAGTTAATTTTTGCCCTTCTGCTTCTGCGTGCACAATTTTTGAAATTAAATCACCGACAGGGCATGATTTTCTATCTTCAATAATTGGAGCAACGTATTCAGCTAATTGTTGATGGGCTAATACTCCAAGATTTTGCTTTTCCGAACTGAATTGGCTTTCAAGCAGGTCCTTTACAGATAGGCCGGCCATCATGGTGGTGTACCAATCATGGAATCGTTCATGATCACTTTGATCCATCCCTAGCATGTCAACAATCACATTTACAGGAAGGCGAGTAGTAAATGAATTAACTAGATCGACGACTCCATCGTCAGGAAATTCGTTGATTAAGTTTCGGGCATTTCGTTCGATTGCTTCGTAATACGGTTCAAAACGTTTCCCCACAAATTCCGGAGCAACGATTCTTCTTTGAACAACGTGCTCATGTCCGTCTTTATCTAGCATCGTCGGTCCAAAAACTACACCCAAAGTTTTTGAGTACAGCTGGTTAGAAAAGTCCGTATGGTTTGAGAAAGCTTCTACACAATCTTCATATCTGGTGAGGAGCCACGCATTCAACTTTTTGTCAAAAAACACAGGAGCTTCATGGCGCATACGCTTCCATAAGGGATACGGATCAGCATGATGTTCCTCACTATTGAGAAGTTCGTCGATGCTTAGCTGCGTGCCCATATTAAAAACATACATTACTAAGGGTTCTTCATGAATTTTTCCAGAACGAAACTACTATTTGCGCAGGTCAGAAGAGTTAAGTTCAACTTTTTTCATCTTCAAGCCGAATAGTTATCGATCTATAGCTGAAACACAGTACCCTTACCACCACGATGGCTGATTACACAATGGAACAACGAATCGAAGAACTTGAGCGCCGCAAACAAGAAGCCCTGCACGCAGGAACAGAACGATCAATAGAGAGGCAACATGAAAAAGGGAAACTTCTCGCTCGAGAACGCATAGAGTACCTTCTCGATTCTGGCTCATTTAATGAGCTTGATATGCTTGCTCGACATCGAGCGCATGAAGCCGGACTCGAAACAAGACCTTATACAGATGGCGTAATAACCGGATGGGGAACTGTTGATGGGCGCCAAGTTTTCGTCTTCAGTCAAGACTTCACCGTTATGGGTGGAGCACTTGGGGAAGTGTTTGCTGAAAAGATTCATAAGGTCATGGATCTCGCTTTATCAACTGGGTCTCCCATGATCGGACTTAACGATGGAGCTGGAGCTCGAATACAAGAAGGTGTAGTTAGTCTTGATAGCTATGGGGGTATCTTCCACAGAAATGTGCAATCCTCAGGAGTTATTCCGCAGATAAGCGTCATTTTAGGCCCCTGTGCTGGTGGAGCCGTCTACAGTCCAGCAATGACTGATTTTATTTTCATGGTTAAAGAGAAATCTCACATGTTCATTACAGGACCAGATGTAGTCAAAACAGTTACCGGAGAAGAAGTCACCCTTGAAGAACTCGGAGGTGCAACCAGCCACGCGAGTAAGTCAGGTGTCGCTACATTTGTTAGTGAGAGCGAGGAAGAAACTCTCGACGCTGTCAAGACGCTTTTGTCTTTTCTTCCTTCAAATAATCTAGAAAGTCCTCCCAGTTTCGAACCTACTGATGACCCAGAAAGGCTCTGTCCTGAATTGGCTGAGATTATGCCACAAAGCCCCAATCAGCCCTACGACATGCGCCAGATTATTGAATCGATTCTCGATGATGGAAACTTCATGGAGTATTTCCCATCTTGGGCCCAAAGTATCGTATGCGGGTTCGGTCACCTAGACGGGAAAGTAGTCGGAGTCGTAGGAAATCAGCCGTTAATTCTTGCTGGAGTACTTGATATAGAGTCTTCATCTAAAGCTGCCAGATTTGTCAGAACATGCGATGCCTTCAACATTCCTCTTCTCACTCTTGTAGACGTTCCAGGGTTTTTACCGGGAGTAGATCAAGAATACGGAGGGATTATCAGGCATGGAGCCAAACTGCTTTATGCATATTGCGAAGCTACCGTCCCAAGGATTCAAGTTATTACCCGAAAAGCCTATGGTGGAGCCTACGTTGTCATGGATTCAAAATCAGTAGGATCAGACATTTCATTTGCTTGGCCGACAGCTGAACTCGCCGTAATGGGACCACAAGGAGCAGTGGAGATTATTCACCGCCGAGAAATCCAATCGGCAGCCGACCCAGAGCAACGCAAAAATGAACTCGTCGATGATTACACCGAACGCTTTGCAAACCCCTATATCGCAGCAGAACGGGGTTACATTGACGATGTCATTAACCCTGCTGACACCCGAAAAAAAGTTATCGCAGGTTTCGCAGCGCTCCACAAGAAACGCGAAGAACTTCCACAGCGAAAACACGGCGTCATACCCTTATAGGAAGACCATGTCCGAGGAATCACAAATACGAATTTCTATCCATCCGGAACCGACTGAGTTCGAGAGACAGGCGATTATTACTGCTATGCACGAACTATGGCCGAAAGAATCTAGTAAAGAACTATCAACGAGATGGCGATTTAGCGGACGTTGGTGGTCAAAGCAAACAGATTGGGAGACCGATACAAAGCGCTGGCGATGATGGATGATTACAAGTCAGAAGTTGAGCAGACAATAGCTGGTGCGAGCGGGCGCTGCCTTTTGCTTGGGCCTAAAGAAAATATTGATGGGACCCTCCCACTATCCGTGACCAGTTTGACCGAATGGCATCAATATCCTGAAATTGATGGGGTATTTGACACCCTTCTATCAATTGAAAATCTTGCTAGTTCACCAGATCTAAACAATATGTTGCAGACTCTACTTATGTTTACGCATCCTGATTCATTACTACTGTTTTGCGATCAAACTGCAACACCTGCCGATAGGAAGCATACAAGCCGTCAGAACATTACCGGATCAATATGGGAGAATGGCTGGACAATAATCGAATACAGCAGAAATACTATCGGGCAAGGGAAACGTGCCAGCGCTTACGTGTCAGGAAGAGCACGCCCAAAACGTTCGTTAAACCATGATAATTTAAGTCTGTGACAGATTCCCTTCATAAATATCGCACCAATGGCGCAAGGTGCGACTACCGTAAAAACCTGTGAGTTTAATAGTTCAAAAATTCGGTGGGACTTCTGTCGCAGATGCCGACAGAATGCGTGAAGTTGCAGATCATGTGAAACGGACACGTGATCACGGTGATGACGTTGTTCTTGTCGTAAGTGCAATGGGGAAAGAGACAGATGAATTATTGCGACTTGCGAGAGAAGTGTCAAACACGCGTCCAGCTCGCGAAATGGACATGCTTATAACCGGAGGGGAAAGAAAAAGCATTGCACTAATGTGCATGGCGCTCCACGATATGGGAGTTCCCGCTGATTCTTTCACTGGAAGTCAAGCAGGATTCTTAACAGATACGAATCACCAGAATGCAAAAATTCTGACAATAAACCCTCAACGGATACATGAAACCCTTTCCGCTGGAAGAGTAGCGGTAGTAGCTGGATCCCAAGGGGTTTCAACCGATCACAATGTCACATTTTTGGGCCGCGGTGGTTCAGATACCACGGCAGTTGCACTCGCGCATGGACTTAATGCTGACGCCTGCGAACTCTACACTGATGTATCCGGCGTTTTCACCACTGACCCACGTGTCTGCGGAGATGCAAGAAAAATTCACAATAT
>JAQWQL010000007.1 GCA_029244605.1 Acidimicrobiales bacterium
AGGCGTGGGCAAAACCCACGCCTCTTTCCTAAAGGATTGAAGACTTGGCTCCACTATACCCGAGAATGTGAGTTCTTCGGTAGAACTTGCATGATCAGCGTAATTTATCTCGAACCCATTTATTTGAACTTAGGCCGATAGCTATATCTTCCTAATGAGTTTTACCTTTTGGGAGCCATCGTTAACATCTTCGCCTTGTTCAGAAAGAAGCTTTTCACGGTCCTTCTCTGCTTCTTTCTTTGCCTTATCTAGGTCTACTCGCTCCAACGCAGCATCGACACCGTGCTCCACAATGTAATCAGCCCACTCGACGAGAGCTTCTATCATTTCGCTTTCTTTCACTACAGCCACATTCTGCCCTTGTACAAATAAATGACCCCGCTTATTACCAGCAGCGATACCAAGATCAGCCCCTTTAGCCTCACCAGGGCCATTAACTACACAGCCCATTATCGCAATTTGGAGGGGTAGTTTTTTTGTTGCGAAAACCTTTTGGGCTTCTTCAGCTATTGCGTAAACGTCTACTTCTGCCCTTCCGCAGCTTGGGCATGAGATAAGGTCAACGTTTTGTAATTCTCTAAGTCCCAGCGATTCGAGCAATTTTCTTCCTGCTCGAGCTTCCTGAACTGGATCTGCTGTTAGAGAATATCTAATTGTGTCCCCGATCCCTTCCAAAAGGAGCGTCCCTATGCCGGCAGTTGACTTTATCAATCCTTCGGGAGGTGGGCCAGCTTCAGTTACCCCAAGATGCAGTGGGCAATCAGTGACATCACTAAGTTGACGGTATGCCTCAACCATCAAAGGAACGCTGGAAGCTTTAACAGATATCTTTACCATGTCAAAGCCAACATCTTGGAAATACCCCAACTCATCTAACGCTGATTCAACCATTGCTTCAGGAGTAACCGCATCGCCATATTTCTTATACAAGTCCGGATGTAACGAACCCCCATTAACTCCTATGCGAATAGGTATTCCATTTTCGCCAGCTTCCATAGCAACGGCTTTGATATGTTCGACTTTTCTGATATTCCCCGGATTCAGGCGAAGGCAATCAACACCGGACGCTATCGCTGCTAGAGCCATCTTGTATTGATTGTGGACATCTGCCACAATCGGGACTGGCGATCTAGGAACGATATGTGCGAGCCCTTCGGCAGCAGCTAAGTCGTTGCAAGTACATCTGACTATATCTGCCCCAGCGGCAGCCAAGTCATAGATCTGCTTTAGAGTTCCTTCCACATCAGAAGTCTTAGTTGTAGTCATTGACTGAACCGAGATAGGAGATCCGCCCCCTACCGGCACATCACCAACCATTACCTTTCTGGTATGGCGTCTATTAGGTATAGAAATAACTTCCATATGGTTTAGCCTATTGATTTACAGCGCTATTGGGTCTCTTAAGTCAAGATATACCGCGGCTAAGCCAACGAGGACAAGTATGAAAACAACAGCATAAGTAAGAGGAAGAAGTTTTGAGACATCGGCATGGTAGCGCTTTCTACGAATCCCACGGATCCCTTCATAGAGGGCAACTGCGATATGCCCACCATCGAGAGGGAGAAGGGGGATGAGGTTAAAGAAACCTATAAAGACATTAATTGTTATTAGGAAGATGAATAGCCCAGCCCAGCCTGAACTCGTTAATTCTGCCCCAATACGTGTAGCACCCACCACCGATACGACGCGCCCTTCCTGTTGGGCTCCAGCATTCGTAGATACTCCGGAGGTCGGAGAAGGTTTTTCACTGGTTTGGATTACATCACTAAAGAAGTTCGTTAAGCCTGAAGGACTAAAGAAATCCCCAAGCCCCGTGATCGTTTCCTTAGTTAAGACTCCGAATTGCGCTAATGACTCAGGAACTGCTTCTACCGGCCCTTCGCGGATCGTTCCGAAGGAACTTCTTGCAATACCTAGAAACCCTCTCTCAGTCGGTGAATCAGGATTCAAACCGATAACGCCCGAGAGCAAGAGTGCTTGACCATTCCTCACTATCTCAACGGTAACGTTTTCCCCGGGGGAAGCTGAAACAACAGAAACAAGATCTCCCCAAGTAGAGACCCTTGAATCGCCGATAGCAATAATTTCATCACCTTTTTGAATCCCGATCTGTTCTGCAGGACCATTTGGAAGAACCTCGCGGACGTTCCATTGCGACTCGTCAATCTTGACTCCGCTCCCTATCAATAGGATGTACAGCAGAACAATCGCTATAAGAAAATGCATTATTGAACCCGCACTAGCTAGGAGTAGACGATTGCGCAGCAGAGCTTTCCTATATGTGCGTTTTTCGTCTTCTTCAGGTACGGGATCTAAATTATTCATTCCTATTACGCGAACATACGCTCCAGCAGGTATCGCTTTTATCCCATACTCTGTTTCACCTCTGTGGAAAGACCACAATTTCGGGCCAAATCCAATAAAGAATTCAGTTACCTTCATGCCTGCTTTCTTTGCTACAAGATAATGGCCTAACTCATGAAGGAAGAGCATTACAAGTAATGAAAGGACAACAATCAAAACAGAAAATCCTGCTGATAACCAAAGCACCGCAAGAAGAAGGATGACGAATATCCCACCAGTTCGAGTAGTGCTATCTACTGGGACTTCCTCATCTCCGTCAATTAAATCATCTGAACTTAATCGACCTGATGGTAATCGTTTTTCAGCCTCTTCCATGTACCTGACTCACACATTTCATAGCTGCCCTTCTCGAACTCGCATCGGCCTCATAAATAGACTGTTCCGAATCAGCCAACGCATCAGAGTACGATTGCATGGTGCGTTCAATCACCTCAGAAATTTCTTTCCAAGATATTCTGTCTTGAAGAAATGCTTCAACAGCTACTTCATTTGCCGCATTCAACCATGCCGGAGCTGTTTCACCAGCTTTACCTGCTTCATAAGCGAGCTTCAAGCATGGGAACTTATCCATATCTGGAGTTTCGAAAGTTAATTGAGTTAATTCATCCCATTTGATCTGACCATGGGGGGTTTGTGACCGTTTTGGATAATACAACGCATACGAAATAGGGAGTCTCATATCAGGCATGGAAAGTTGAGCTATCACAGATCCATCCGTAAATTCAACCATGGAATGCACAACCGATTGAGGATGAATAACAACTTCAATAGTCTCATAGCTCACGCCAAATAATTCGTGCGCTTCGATAACTTCTAACCCCTTATTCATCAAGGTAGAAGAGTCGATTGTGATCTTTGGCCCCATGTTCCATGTCGGATGTTTCAAAGCATCTTCTTTGGTCACATTGGCTAAATCCTCTAGATGCCATTCCCGAAAAGGGCCACCACTTGCTGTAACTAGGAGTTTATGAATTTCATCATCGTAAGTCCTACCCCCGTGAAGACACTGGTGAAGTGCACAATGCTCACTATCTACTGGAATCAACTCACTTCCTAGTGTCCCCCTAACCTTTTGAACAATTGGACCTCCAGCAATCAAGGACTCTTTGTTAGCCAGAGCAAGTCGCCTCCCTGACCGGAGCGCCTCCATTGTCACGGGCAAACCTGCAAAGCCCACTACAGCATTGACCACCAATTCGGAACTGCTCGCAGCTTCCCTTAAGGCACTATCTCCAGATGAAACTTTTACTCCAGAGGTAGAATTTCGAACTTCCCGAGCAGAATCTTTGTCGGCCATGACCACAAATTCAGGATTGAATTCACTTATTTGCTCAAGAATTAGCGAGGTAGATGTACCAGCAGCCAGAACTTTTACGTCGAAGGCTTCTCTATCGGCTCTAACAACATCAAGTGTTTGCCTGCCGATCGAGCCCGTGGATCCAAATATCGCTAATGAAGTCATTAAAATCTCTACCTTGTCTAAAAGCATAGGTGCTTCTAAGGAGATTCCTTGACCTTCGCTGATGGATTACGCCAAAACCCGAACCATGAAATAGACCGATGGGAGCACAAACAAAAGCGCATCACACCTATCCAGGACCCCACCATGGCCAGGAAGGATGGAGCCCATGTCCTTAATTCTGAGATCACGTTTGATGAGAGACTCGGCCAAATCACCGATAGGCGCTATAAATGCTACGACAATACCCACAATCAAAGCATCACTGAACCCAAAAGGATTTCCATCGAAAGGGCCGACATTGAACAGCGATATAAGAACAGAGACACCTACAGTCGAAATCGCTCCTCCGATTAATCCTTCTATAGTTTTGTTAGGGCTTACTTCGGTCAATGGAGATCGGCCTAGGGCACGGCCAATAAAGTAACCCCCGATGTCATACCCAGCGGCAAGAAGAATTGCAGCCAGCAATAGACCGCGTCCTTCGGAGTGATCTAGTAGCAGCACTCCAAATGACCCGAGTACACCTATGTAGACGATTCCTAATATGACTACAGCTAAATTAGGAACAGGTCTTGCTCCACCAATTCCTAAGAGATACCACAGAATTCCAGCAACAAGAGACAAGAAAAGAACAAGCCCTATGGCCCCCTCACCTCTCCAGTAAACAGATAGAGGTAAAGCGACCACACTGACCATCCCTAAAAGAGTGGCCGGCTGGTAACCAACCTTCCTCAAGCTTCCGAAGAATTCGGCAGATGCCGCCAACAAGACCACAGCTATAAGCAAGAGAGTGAGGAGTTTACTAATAGCCAGACAGAGTATTGCGACTCCCCCCAATACAACTCCTGTCGCTATCCTAGTCAGAAGGTCTCCACCTCCTCTAGCCCCCCGACGAGTTTTTTTTCCCTCTGCAATTATTGAATCAGTTACCTCTGGGAGAGACTTACTTTGCTCATACGAGAAGAAGTCTTCAGAAGATGGGTCCCCTCCGATAGTTAAATCGACTCTTTTCGGAGTTGCCTGCAAATTCGATCCTCCCTCTCTAGCATCTCCGCTATCCGAATCGTCAGCCCATTTAGGTCCAGAGCTCAAGGAAGTCCATGTGTCTATACCTTCGGAAGAGTCCGCCGGAACTCTAGGCACTTCTCCAGTACCCTGTTCTGTCCAATGGGGTAAGCCATGATGGTCTCCCGAGTTAGACCCCTCGTTATCTCTATCATCAGATGTATTCATCGCGCTCCTTCAAGCAAGTCTCATACTTCCAAAAGCTCTTCTTCCTTTTGGCCTAGAGCTAAATTTATTTCATTTTCGTGCTCTCGCGTTATTTGATCGACAGATTCCTCTGCTCTCTTTACAGAATCTGAAGATGCTTCGCCTCCCTTTTCTAAGGCTTCTAAGTCCTGCCGCGAGGACCTCCGAACATTCCTTAGAGTAATTCGTCCTTCTTCTGCTAGTGACCTAACCACTTTTACTAGTTGTTTCCTTCGTTCTTCAGTCAAAGGAGGGAATGAAAGGCGAAGTACTGAGCCATCATTCGATGGGCTGATACCCAAATCGGCTAATTGAATAGCTTTTTCGATAGCCTCCACCGCACCTTTATCAAATGGAGAGATAACCAGCTGTTGAGCCTCAGGCACTGAAAAGCTAGCTAACTGTTGAAGCGGGACTTCATTTCCGTAATATTCAACAGGAATTTTCTCAACTAATGCAGGGCTAGGCCTTCCTGTCCGTATCGATGAAAATTCCTGTCGGGTTCGAGCAACAGCCTTAGCCATCTTTTCTCTCGTTTCTAGCAGTACTAATTCGATCAGCTCTTCGCTCATCGTCTTCCTTCCCTACCTAACAACAGTACCCACTGCTTCACCTGCAAGGATGGATCCGACATTTCCATCTCCCATCAAGTCAAAAACCACTATTGGCAACTCGTTATCCATACATAAGGAAATAGCGGTGGAGTCCATAACTTTTAACCCCTTTTGTAGAACATCTATGTAACTTACCTCTTTTAATAATTCAGCATCGGGGTTTGTTCTGGGGTCATCATCATAAACTCCCTGAATCCCTGAGTGAGTGCCCTTTAATACGGCTCCTGCTTCAATCTCCACGGCCCTAAGAGCCGCTGTGGTATCAGTAGTAAAGAACGGATTTCCGGTTCCTGCCGCAAAAATAACTACTCGACCTTTCTCTAGATGTCGAACGGCGCGACGGCGAATATAGGGTTCAGCTACCTGACTCATATGTATTGCGGTTTGAACTCTGGTAGGTTGACCCAATTGCTCCAGTGTGTCTTGAAGGGCTAAACCGTTAATAACGGTCGCCAACATTCCCATATAGTCTGCTTGGGCTCTATCCATTCCAGCGCCAGTCCCGACCATGCCTCTCCAGATATTTCCGCCTCCAACAACAATAGCTAGTTCAACATCGAACTCAGAACGAACTTTAACTATTTGACGGGCTATCTCTTGAACAACATGCCCATCAATGCCATGGCCTTCGCCACCGGCAAAGGCTTCTCCCGAGACCTTTAATACCACTCGGCCCCATTGGCCTTTCAGTAAGTCATCTTTCTTTTTTTGCACGGTAAATTTTCGCCTTATTCGAGTTCACTATCTCATTGCTACCATGAGTCAGCTTAATTTGCATCTCGACAAGAATAGATGATCTGAAGCTATTCTCCAATGTAGGCCTGAGCAAACTCTAAGATTTTGCCATCACCGATTCGCTGGGCCACGGTTTCCTTCTCTCCGAAAATACCCTGCTCGAGAAGTACGCGTTCACTAAGCCATTTAGAAACTCGACCCTCAACTATCTTTTCCCAAGCTGCTTCGGGTTTACCTTCTGCTTTCGTGACACCCAGAGCGCTTTCTCGTTCTTTAGCTATCTCTTCCTG
>JAQWQL010000016.1 GCA_029244605.1 Acidimicrobiales bacterium
TGGTAGAGCGCAACCTTGCCAAGGTTGAGGTCGCCGGTTCGAGGCCGGTCATCCGCTCAGGAAAACTCATACTGTGTAGCCGATCGTTAGGTGACCGCAGTAGGGTGATACTTTATGTAGGCACTTTGGTGCCGGACATGCGTCGGTGCCCGAGTGGCCTAAGGGAGCGGCCTGCAAAGCCGTACAATCGCGGGTTCAAATCCCGCCCGGCGCTCAAACACATTTTAGATTCATGCGATGCGCCCTGACTCGAACTATTGTTCAAGTATGAGTGATGTTCCTCGCGGGCCAGACTGGTGGCAAGACAAAGACGGACGATGGTATCCAAACCATGCAACACCCAGTGAAGAAGCTTCGGAGAGTTCGAAACTATCTCTAGATCCTGCACGCAATGATGGAGATGAAGAAAATCTTCCAGACTACTTTGCCCGAACGTACGGATGGGGAGAAGGGACAGGCCAGAACGAGCCCGTTCTAGTTATAGATGGCGGCAATGCCGGTGATGACACAGATCCGAAATATACGACTCTCACGGAGAGAGCCCCAACTGCCGTGCATAATTCTGTCAGATCTATTTTCCCTCCAGACCTATTTTCAGGAATTCTCGGAGTTATCGGAGCAGCTTTTCTTGTCATCGGATCATTCCTGAATTGGGCTACAGCAGGTGGAAGCCTAACAACTGGCTCCATAGAGGGGATAGCTGATTCGAATGGAATCGGCACACTAATCACTGGAGGAATATGCGCCTTTGTTGCAGGCTTGTTCCTTTCTGGGCAAAGGAAACGCTGGGTAGGCCTGTTAATGGTAATTAGTGCTGGAGTTGCTGTGGCACTCTCGATCTACAGTATTGCTGACATAACAAACACCTCAAATAATATTCCAGAGAACCTCTTGGAACGCTTCCCAACTATTGACACTGCTTTTGCGAGTAATGCAAAGTTAGATTTCGATATAGGCCTTTGGGCGGTTCTAGGAGGCTCGGGTATTTCCTTCTTGGCGGGGTTAACGGGCTTCAAACGCCACACATAGTCTATGGAATGAGCAATAAGGATTTTTGCTGCTAGCATCATCGATCTAGGGCCGTTAGCTCAGTTGGCTAGAGCACCTGCATGACATGCAGGGGGTCGTGGGTTCAAGTCCCTCACGGCCCACCATATGAAAAAGTCAACTATGCGTCTTGTAGCAGGGATCACCGCCTTTATGATGATCGCCGCATTGCTTATTCCGCTATTTATCTAGAACTTCAAGGCCCTTGGCAGAGTCTAATAAAGCGATGATTGCTGGCCTGGCTTCATCAGGAGATGATAATAGGGAAGCGAAGCCTATTCTTGCCATCCTCGGTCCATCCTGAGTCAATGCACGCAAGGTCACTCCATAACGATCGACGCCAAGCATCGAAGCGTCCTCACAGTTTTGGAGATTCGCAAGATTCTGAACGTATAAGAGATTGGCATCGTTGTGGTCAGTGTTCATATGGGCGATGATTCCCGCTGCTGCTTCGAACAGGGGATCTACTTCTGCACTTTTGTATTCTTCGCTAGTGACCCAACTCATGTGGCCGAAACCTCCGACAAAGCGAACTTCTTCGACGGATAATTTCCAAAAATTAAAGTCATCAAAATCAACATAGAACGATGCGTGTCGGTGTTTCTGCAAGTACGATTCTCGGGCTTCTGCGGAGTCTTCGATAATCGAAAGCCGGCCAAATACATCACGGTATTGAGCCAAAAGTACCGAACTATGGAATACTCAGGTTAGAAAGACTTACTATGCATATCAGAGACCTTACCTATGCCGAGTTCGGCAGTGTAATTACCGAAATCGATTTGGGAAACCTTTCTCTAGAAGAATGGGAACGAATCTATTCGCTATGGAATGACCGGGCTCTTCTTATTTTCCCTAAGGCATTTCTTACAAAAGATAACCAAGATACCTTTGCGAAACGTTTTGGAGCCCTTGAGTTTCCGAGAACGGCGATCAGTAACGTCGGAAAGGGTGGGAAGATCCACCATGAATCCGGTGACGATGTTGTGAAAGTTATACGAGGTAATGAAGGGTGGCATCATGACAGCACCTATATGCCTGTTCAAGCGAAAGGAGCGGTATTTACTGCTGAAATCATTCCCGCCGAAGGCGGTCTCACCGGATGGGCTGATATGCGAGCAGCCTATGATGCACTCGACAATGACTTGCGCGACACACTCTCAGAACTATCCGCATACCATTCCTACTATTACAGTCAGGGACGCGACGGGTATCTACCGAGCAGCCAAAATGATGATGGGACCTATAATGCCTACGGCTTTCATGATGGAGAAGCCTCCCTGCGACCATTAGTGAAAGTGCATCCTGGGACCAACCGGCCGAACTTGCTTATTGGAAGGCACGCCCACGACATTATCGGAATGGAAGCTCAAGAATCTGAAGATTTTCTTGATGAACTGAACGATTTTGCCTGTTTCGAATCTCGAACTTATTTCCATGACTGGGAAGAAGGAGATGCAGTTGTGTGGGACAACAGACGACTCATGCATCGCGTGACCCCGTATGACATGACACAACCGAGAAGAATGTGGCACACAAGAATTGCCGGTAGCCCCGACAGCGAGCTAGCAGATAACTACCGGTGATATGACAGTGCGGCAGGAAAGAAGAGAATGACTAAGGTATCTGTTGACGATGCGCTTCGCCTTCTTGATGTCGAACGGGACACACCCTGGGAAGAAATACGATCCCTATACAGGCAGCGGATCCGATCAGCACACCCTGATCTCGGAAACGACGAGAATGAAAACGACCTAGTCATTTCTCTGAACGCGGCGTACGCTACGCTTGCGGAAGCAACAAAGAACGGCAAAGAACCACTTCCGACAAAGATTCCAACGGTAGAGGCAGAACCTGAGACCAATAGTGTTGTCCGTTTCTCTGATCAGTTAGACCCATTTGATCTACTTTTGGACGTAAGCGACGACGTTGGCGATGTGATTTATGCCAGTGAAGATGACGGTTTGATACAGGTGCTGATTGACGGCGGAAAACGAAGTGAGTCAATCCTGCTGATTCAAATCAATGAAAGCAAGCAGCCAGTTCAAGTCCTCTTCACGCTAGACCTGCAGTCAGGCGACCACCCCATCAATCTTGCTGATTTGGTGAAAAGATTCGGGGAGTTCGAACCGGTATAAGCGTTAGATAAGAACCCTTTCCAGGACACCCAGGGCTTGGAGTCGACGCTCTCTGGGTTGGGTGTGGGGGACCTCCCCGTAGATACGTGCTGTTACTGGTTCTCCGCTACTTCCTTAGAGCGTTCTTGCAAATCAGCAACAGGTTTGATCACTGCGGTACCTCTGGCGATTATTGGATGCAGCCCGTTATGGATATCGTCAGGTGAGTCGGCATCGATCACGTAAAAGGACTGGTGGCCTGGGCCGTCAATCCACGCTCCGATAACAGTGACATTGTTCGCTTCGAGAGAGTCAACGACTGCTCCGAATGAGTTGAGAAATAAAGAGGCGTCGTTAATCGGGCATGTCAGCTCGTTATGAGAATGAGTTATATGAAATAGCATGAAATCCTCCTATAAGGGAAAGAATAGCGGCATTTAGTTCTTGCTTAAGGTTTTGGGGCTATTAACTTTGCTGTAAAGAAATAGAAACATAAGTTGATTCCCGTCACATATGAATTAACGACGAAAGGAAACCTGTATGTTACTCATGGTCAACTGGGAACTTTACCCAGAGAAGAAATTGGACGCGTTCGCTGCATTCAGTCAGATGACGGCTGAAGACGATGCTGCAGATGTCGGACCAGACATTACCGTAATAGGGCGTTGGCATGACCTTGCCAGCGGTACCGGAGTTGCCATCATCGAGAGCGATTCTGCTGAAGCAGTTTCCGGATGGATGTACAACTGGGCAGAAGTTATCTCATCGACTGTTACACCAGTCCTCGATGACGAAGCCGCACGTGCCGTGGTCAAGGCCAAGCTCGCCGGTTAAGTCCAATTAGCTGGTAGAAGGCAAGCGGGAGGCCCTAATAGGATCTCCCGCTTTACCGTTTTATTGGCCGGGTGACCGGTGCGGGTCATGATTTCCTGAGCGGAACACACGATGTTATTTGAATAATCTCAGAGCACGCAGTGTTCAACACTCAACTGATAGCTGGAGCTTTCAGCTATCTTCATCCTCGTCGTCATCTCTGAAATACCATATGGACCCGAACAACCCGAAACTTTCGGCTTCGCCACGGTCGTGTTTCTCCAGATATTCTTCGACCGGTTTCAGGACTTTACCGTGAAGGAACTCTGACCGTAGTGTAGAGAACCTTTTATTATTCCGGTCGAACGGGTGCCCATCAAAGCTCGAGAATCGCTCTCCACTATCATCGGCTTTCGTGAAGGCAGATTTGAACTTCGCGAACTTCCCGGTTTTTTTCTCGGCTGGTTCAGGTTCTGGCATGTCGTCCTCCAAAACGCAGCCTAGTAGAAGGCGCCTGCTCTCTGCTTCGATAGTTTCCTTAATCTGGAACGCTGATGCAACGGTTCTCTAGTGTTCCGATACCTTCAATGGACGTGCGGACTACATCCCCATCAATGAGGAAAACACCGTTACGAAAACCGACGCCTTCTGGAGTGCCAGTAAAGATCAAATCCCCAGTGGATAAGGTCACATGCCGTGAGATAAAAGAAATGAGTTCCGGGATACTAAAAATCATGCTTGAAGTCCGGTCATGCTGGCGCAGTTCTTCATTTACCCAGGTTCGTAGCTCTAGATCAGCCGGGTCGGTGAAACTGTCAGTTGAAACGAGGACGGGCCCAGTGGGGCCGAACGAATCCATAGATTTTCCTAGAGTAAATTGTGCTGGGGTGCTCATGAATTGGGCACCACGGTCAGAAAAGTCCTCCCCGACTGTGAGTCCGACCACATGTTCCCAAGCTCGGTCTTCACGGATATCTTTCCCGCCGGAACCGATAACGACCACGAGCTCACCTTCGTAGTCGCATTCGCCGCTGCGCATCTGCACGTCCGACGTAGGTCCAGTTATACAGGACGGGAGTTTCGCGAAGACCATGGGAACTTCGGGAGTATCCATGGCGGCTTCATCAACATGGGTCTGATAGTTCAGCCCTATTCCGAACGAATTCGCTGGTCGAGGTACCGGAGCGCCAAGCACAACATCGTCAACCATTCCCGACGCAGCAAAGCTTTCCAAATCCGAAGAAAGCGTATGGAGGGTTTCGGGTTCTGCGAGGGCTTCCATCGGGTCCGCACTCACCGCACCATCAGAGATCACTTCAAGATCGAAGAAACTTCCATCGCTGATAAGGGCGCTCTTCCCGTTGACATTTGCGAATGTAAAAGTCATCAGAAGGTTCCTTTCCACATAGCGAATAAAGATTCGCTTAGATACTTGCCTTATTCGAGCCCTGCTTTTTCTGCCCGCCGAGTTTCTTCCTCAACCATAATCTCTGCATCTTCTGGAAGGAGCCACCCATTGGCGACACTCTCATCGGCTGCTGCTGTTAACGCTTCGATGTAGGTAGCTAACGACGAGTACATGCCTTGCAGCGTCCCTAAATCAATGTCGAACGTTTGACCAAAGAGAAAACAGAACCCTTCCGATGAGCCCGGATCTCCAATGAGAATCCGAAGCGGCGCTTCCACCGGTGGTGTCCGTACACCACCGATTGCTATTCCCATTTCATCACGGACAATGACGGGCTCTTCTCCCATTGATACTTCGATGCGTAGCGCCGCCGGTGGTATAACTCCATTTTGGACCCACGCTACGAAATGATGCAATGCTGCTTGTAGCGTTTCATGTTGGGGGCCATCATTAATCAACCCATCACAGCCCAAAGCTGCACCTATACTCGCCTGCCGTGGGAATCCACGAGGGTAGGTAATTGAATAGGTATCTGCGTGTGCAGCCCCAGCGACTTCCCATGTCCGAATATTACCTGCGTCATCCTGCCGGGCATTCACGTACTGAAGCACTGTTAAATCAGTTTCAGTTTCATAAATTAACACCGGAACATTTACATCGGTGCGGATCAGTACGTTCTCCAGAGAATCATCAACCGATGGGTTTGGCGCTCCATCACCTCGCCCATGGATCAGGAACCCATCGAAAATATCGACGAGCGGATGTACTGCGTTGACGTAGGCAGTAAGAAATCCCGCTGATTGTGATTGACCTGCAGCAACAACGCTTGTTGCCGGAAGTCCGTACTCGGGGGATGCAAGAATCGCCAAGCCTGCAACTGTTGCTTGCGAGAAAATATCGAACGAATACGCGTCACCCGGGTGAATAAGATCTCCATAACGGTCAGGGTCCCGTACCGGCAATCCGCGAGTGTCGATGAGCCCTTGAGGTATCCGCCCGGTATCTCTTCCCATCACTCCGACATATTGCGCGGAGACCCCGACATATGCGTGTCCAGACCTGCCGATTTCTTCCGACAGGTACGACCAGTCGATACTGTTGTCTACTCCAGCGGTGACATTAAACCACTCAACGACCACGACGCCACTGAATTGTTCCGCCGGAGGATGCCTGAGAATCATCCGTGTCTTGTATGCAGCTGCACTGTTTTCAGTCACCGTCCAAAAACCATCACTGGCTACTGGGCCCTCGGGAACGTATGAAACAGCTTCACCAGCGACGAGGTATTCTTCTTCACTGAACCCTTCAGGTAAGGCAGAGTCACCCAGTGGCTGGAGGATACCTTCGCCCAACCCATCAGCGGGAACCCATTCGTTTGGAAACCGGAACGCCACTTCGTATTTTTCGTCGTGGCCTGCCATGGGTTCTTCTTCATTCATTTCCTGCGGTTCACTTTCTTCCACTGCTGCGGGTTCTGGCTCAGGAGAAGCTTCTTCCTTTTCGGACTCAGTTGTAGGCACACTATTTATATTGCTTTCTTCATTGTTCGTAGAACTGCACGCACTAAAAACTGTGATAATGCACAGTGCATACGCAGGCAGGAACGCTGCCCAATTTTTCCCCATGTCCTTAGGATAACCACAATTAAAATTTCCGTGTTTGCTTTTGAACTGCAATTATAGAAATACCACTTGAAGAAGACCTTTGGAGGAACGGTGCCCTACACCCCAGAACAGTTATCAGATCGCGAAGATATACGTGATGCAGCTATGCGTTATTGCCGCGGCGTTGACCGCCTCGACCCTGAATGCATGAAATCAGCCTATTGGCCTGACGCAACAGACGACCATGGAAATTTCAGCGGAAATGCTCATGAATTCGTCGACTACTGTATGAAAGCGCACCTCCGGTGGAAATGGACCATGCATTCCATCTATAACCATCAAATCGAACTCGACGATGATGGCGTCCATGCACGCGGAGAAATTTACAACATCTCGCACCTATGTAGGAAAGACACTGGAGAGGTTGACACATGGTACGGGCGGTATCTGGATCGTTATGAGAAGCGTGATGGAGAATGGAAAATCCTAGAACGTGTATGCGTTCACCATGGCACGCAAGTAATAGATGCTTCACCTATGCCGATGCAAACGAGTCGATACCGTGGCGGGTCATTTGACCGGCCGGCAAATGGTCGTCCAGTAGGTCCTTAAGTTCGCAGTCCACTAGGTGTATGGGCATTCTCTGTGACAACATGGTCCAATGGTATTTGAAACACTCACAGTCGTCATAGAAGAGGACATTGGGAAATTAACCCTCAACCAGCCAGATAAGTTAAATCCATTGGGAACGAACACGCTTCAGGAAATCATCGACGCGACAGCATGGTTCGATGAACAAAAAGTCCCTGTCGTGATCATCAGCAGTCGAGGACGTGCGTTTTCTGCAGGGTTTGATCTGCGTGAATTCACTAATCCCAATCAAGGTGGGAAAAATGGTGCAGCACTTGGGAAACAAATGGCTGACGCTATAGAGAACATGAACGCAGTAGCCATCGCAGCCGTGCATGGCCATTGCATCGGTGGGGGAGTTGTCCTCGTCGGTGCATGTGACCTACGGATCGCGGCAACGAATACAAGTTTCTCTATTCCAGAAATCGACCTTGGCATTCCTCTGGCTTGGGGAGGGATCCCTCGCCTCGTTCGTGAGATCGGCCCCGCCATGACGAGAGAACTTGTTATGACCTGTAGGCCGTTCACTGCTGAGGAAGCGAAATCTATAGGGTTCATAAATCGGATCGTTGACATAGCTGAACTGGAGCAAGAAGCACTCGACATGGCTGCATCCATCAGCCAGCGACCCCAATCAGTCATCCAAACAACGAAACGACAAGTGCAAAGCGCAGCCGAGGACCTCGCATCAACCCAAAACGAATGGATTGGCGAAATATTGATCGATGCTGCCGGCCAGAATAAAGAAGCGAGACTATCAGCGCAAAAATACCTTGAAGGAAGGAAGAGCAGCTAAGAAAAGATTGGCGCACCCACACACATGTGAAGCGAAATGTCGTCAGAAGAGAAGGGGGGAGAATGAAAAACGAACAAGCCATAAGCGCCCATACGACAGATACTTTTTCGTGGATGATTCCCCCAGCGATTCTCCTCATTATTCAACAAATTTTTTGGAGAACTCCGTATGGCGCTGTCCTACAGGGAATAATTCTTGGTCTGCTCACAAGCCTCGTCGCTATCGGCATCGTCCTTATCTACCGCTCAAACCGGGTTCTAAACTTCGCTCAGGCAGAAGTCGGTCTTTTGCCAACTGTTCTTAGCGTAATGCTCATCGTGGAATCCGGATTCCCGTATCTCGCGGCTTTCGCTATAGGCCTTGTTGGGGCAGCCCTTCTCGGTGTCAGTTCGGAATTTCTCGTCGTTCGAAGATTCTCAAGAAGCCCTCGACTGGTCTTGACGGTCGCAACCCTAGGCCTAGCCCAGACACTAGTTTTTTGGGCGATCCTTATGCCAGACTGGTGGGGAAGTGGAGTGACCTCACAACGCATCGACTCACCACTAAATATCCAATTCGATTTTGACAAATTCCGCTTCAACGATAACCACATCATCGTTATCGTCGTTGTCCCGCTTATCCTTCTTGCAGTAGGCGCAATACTCCACCGCACCCGCCTGGGTACCGGAATCAGAGCGGTAGCAGAAGACTTCGACCGATCAGGCATGCTTGGTATACCCGTATACCGGTTACAAAGCTTCGTGTGGGGGCTTGCCGCCGTGCTGGCCTTCCTAGCTCTATTTCTACGCTCCAGCATCTTCGGTCTTCCAGTAGGCGGTCAACTCGGTGTTCTATTTTTTCTCCGTGCATTGACTGCTGCGGTAGTGGGAAAACTAACTGACCTAAAAACAGTCTTATTGACATCCGTGGTCCTTGGGATTCTCCAACAAGGAATCATATGGAACACAGACAGCCCAATGCGCGGGAATGCTCTCATGGCAGCGGTATGCGCTGCGGTTATCCTTCTTGCTCTCGTCGTCCGACCTCAGATATATTCCCGATTCGCGAACCTCAGTGAAGCTATCTCCATGGGGGAAACACGGCCTATCCCTCCTGAGCTTAGAAACAGAATAGAGATTCAAACGACAAAGTTCTTTCTGGGGGTGATCAGTCTCGTTCTCCTTGCAGCTATCCCATACTGGTTCGGGACAGTTAATACTCTCCGATTCTCTGCCTTATTCATCTTCACCATCCTCTTATTGTCGCTCGTAGTACTTACTGGATGGGCAGGACAGATATCCCTTGGCCAAATGGCGTTCTTCGCTGTTGGGTCAGTAACCGCCGGTAAAATGATCATCGAGTGGAATATGGATCTTATCCCAGCGATCCTCCTATCGGGAATTGTCGGTATGGGCCTCGCACTCGTTGTTGGCCTGCCGGCGCTTCGGATTCGAGGACTGTATTTGGCGGTGACGACCTTAGCTTTCGAACTCGCAATGATCAGCTACTTCCTAAATCGAAGATTCTTTGACTGGGTCCCATCATCCTCAGATCGTGTATTGCGGTTACCCATCTTCGGCCAAATTGAGTATTCCTCAAGCAGAGGAGTGTACTTTGTTAGCGTCGTAGCTCTCATTATCGCATTTGCAGCGATCAGAGGCTTACGAAACAGCCGAACAGGTAGGGTCCTGCTCGCCCTACGCGACAATGAACAAGGTGTATCCGCATACGGAGTAAGTGTTATGAGGGCAAAATTGATGGCATTTGGAATCGCTGGATTTCTTGCCGGTTGCAGCGGAGCTCTCTTTGTCGTCCATCAACAATCTTTCTCAGGTACTGGGCAAGGCTTATCCATCAGAATTTTCATCTCAGCGATAATAGGAGGAATAGGGTCAGCGTTGGGCGCTTTCCTCGGCTCGTTATTCCTTTGGGGAACCATATGGTGGCTCCGCGGCAGCTGGTTTTTTCTCGCAACAGGATTCGGAATTCTCGTCGTGTTATTGATCGCCCCCGGTGGTTTAAGTTCTTTCCTCTTCCGTTTCCGAGATTGGCTTCTAACGCTGTTCGCCAACAGGAAACAAATCAAAGTCCCGAGCCTAATCGCCGATGACCAAATACCTGATGCATCCACACCAACAGTAGGGGCGGACAATGAAAGCTAGATTTGAACGTGTCGTTGGTTCAGGCCCGGTGTATCCGATGCTTATCTTATTCGGCCTTAACGCGGTCGATGAGCTAGACCGAACCGCTTTCGCAATACTCGCCCCAGAAATCCGAGATGAATTCGGACTAGGTTTTCAGGGGTTGTTGACTCTCGCTGGTGTTGTCATCGCTTTTGCTCTCGCCCTACAAGTCCCTATCGCAGGGTTAGCGGACAAGATGAATAGGGTACACCTCGCAATAATTGGCGCCTTAGTGTGGGCAATTTTTTCTTTCATGACTGGCCTAGCCACGTCGATAATCTTTCTCGGATTCATGCGCTCAGGTTCGGCTATAGGGAAAGGCGTTATTGACCCGACACATAACTCGTTATTAGCTGACTGGTACGAACCTAGCCAGCGACCCGCCGCTTACTCCTTTCATCGAGCTGGAAACTCTGTAGGAATTATCTTTGGAGCGCTCTTTGCCGGACTTTTAGGATATTACTTTAGCTGGCGAGTCCCATTCTTTATCTTTGCTATACCTACCGTTGTTCTGGCTTTCTTAGCCTTACGGTTGAAAGAACCAGTTCGTGGCCGATTCGAACGAGAAGCCGCAGGCGCCGATGAAGAAGCAGCAATGCTCGCCGAAGAACCACCATCGATGACCGAAGCTTGGCGTTTATGTTGGAAAGTAGAAACACTTCGCCGAATTTTTATGGCTATGCCCTTCCTAGCCATATCAATTGTAGGTTTCGGAGTTCTTGCTTCGCTATTTTACGAAGATGTTTTTGGCCTTGATGAACGCGCGCGCGGATTCATCGCAGCCGGTGTAGAACCAGCACAACTCCTCGGCCTGATGGTCGGCGCCGGCCTAGGGGTAAAGCTCGTGTCTCGCGACCCGTCACTCATTTTACGCCTTCTTGCAGTTGCAGCATTCGTAGGTTCGGTTTTCGTCGTCGGCTTCGCATTGTCACCAACGGCATGGATGGCCGTAGGTTTCAGCGCCCTCATTTATTTCTCTTTCGCTATTCTTGGACCAGGCCTTATCGCTGCCCTCTCCCTAGCTATTCCGCCTCGCGCCCGAGCAATGGGCTTCAGCATGGGGGCACTTTGGGCTCTCCCGGGGCTCTTCGCTCTCCCACTTGTAGGTTGGGTGGGCGACAAATGGGGAATCCGAGCAGGAATGCTAATCATGACTCCGATTCTTCTAGTCGGGATGTTCATCATTAGTTCTGCTGCATCAGGTATCACCAGAGATATCGAGCAAGTTCGGTCTTCCGCTAGAGCACGCAGTGAAGCTGCACTCGCACGCAAAAAAGGAGAAGCAATGCTTCTCCTCACGAGAGATGTGCAAGTCAGTTATGACAAAGTACAGGTTCTTTTCGGTATAGATATCGACATTGGGGAGGGAGAAATCGTCGCCCTCCTCGGTACTAACGGGGCTGGAAAATCAACACTTCTGAAAGCTATCTCAGGAGTAACCGAAGCTGAACGAGGAGCTATTGTTCTTGACGGACGCGATATCACCCACGCTCCCCCTAATGAAATAGCTGCTTTAGGAATAGCGCAACTCCCAGGTGGACACGCAATCTTTCCAAGCCTCACCGTTAAGGAAAACATTGAGGCTTCTCAGTGGCTTTCAAATACAGAAAAGAAATCAGACCTAAGCGAAGTAGAAGAATCTTTGCAGCTCTTCCCAGAAATTATGGAACGGTGGAACGACCCCGCAGCGAACCTCTCGGGAGGGCAACAGCAAATGCTCGGGTTAGCAATGGCTCTCCATAGCTCACCAAAGGTATTGATGATAGATGAACTCTCCCTCGGGTTAGCTCCTGCTGTTGTAGAGAGGATCCTTCCAGTCGTGAAACAAATAGCGGCAAACGGAACAGCCGTCATTATTGTCGAGCAATCAGTCAACCTTGCCTTAACGATCGCCGAACGTGCCTACTTCATGGAAAAAGGGACAATCCGATTTAGCGGTTCAACAAAAGATCTCCTAGATCGACCAGACTTACTTCGTTCCGTCTTCCTCAGCAAAATAGAAGCGACACCTATTCGGACACCGGAGATACCAGAATCAACCGGGGAGCTCGCCCTCCAAGCAGATGAACTCTCACGACGGTTCGGAGGTATACAGGCAGTAGCTTCGATTTCGTTCGCTGTCCAAGAGCGAGAGATTATCGGAATTATGGGGCCAAATGGAGCTGGGAAAACAACATTATTTGATCTCTTAAGCGGATTCGTCCCAGTTGACAGCGGAACAGTGCACCTCGCTAATCGTGATATAACAGGTTCCAGCCCTTCGGAACGAGCCCGCTACGGCCTCGGCCGGTCCTTTCAAAATGCGAAGCTCTTCCCTTCGCTTACAGTTGCAGAAACTATCGCTGTCGCCCTTGAACGTTTCACGACAGCCCGCGACCCTGTCTCCGCGGCCCTCTACCTTCCTCGATCATACGAAAGTGAGAAACGCGTCAACAGTCAGGTATCAGAACTTATTGAAGTGATGGGATTAAGTGCATACGAGAACAAATTCATTGGGGAACTCTCCACCGGAACCCGAAGAATGGTAGATCTCGCATGCGTTATCGCTCATCGTCCACTCGTTGTTCTCCTTGATGAACCTTCTAGCGGTATAGCACAAAAAGAAGCAGAAGCACTTATCCCTGTCCTCCGAAGAATCCGAGAAGAAATGGGATCTTCACTCGTGGTCATAGAACACGATATTGGCCTCCTCTCAGAGATATCAGACCGATTCATAGCTTTAGACCAAGGATCGGTGATAGCTCGGGGCGCGCCCGATGAAGTCCTCAATAACTCCCTCGTCATCTCTTCATACCTCGGGACCTCAAAGGCAACAATTCAGCGAAGTGGAGAGATCTAGTTTGCTTGGAACAAAATTCGTACTAACGTCCACTGGAAGAGCTATCGGGGGGTAAGCATGGAATCTGCACAAGGTGAAGTAGAAACTTCGGGGGTATCAGCGCTAAAGAAATGGGGCCCTCTAGGCCTTCTTGTCGTAGCCGCTGTTGTAGTGATTATTGTTGTCGTATCCGGCGGTGGAGGTAGCGACGATACTGCGAACGAAACCGGTTCGACAGCATCGTCCGAATCTTCCCAAGCCGAATCCACAGAAGAGAGTTCAGCCGATGCGCAAGAGGAAACCTCAGAAGCTACTGAAGTTGAAGAAACTCAAACAGCTGAAGAGGAAACTCCCGTTTCGGAAGACTGTCCTACTGCTGGTGATGCAAGAGATGACTTGCTGGATGGAGTGATGTTTTACGAAGAGGCAGTGACTCGTTGCATCGCTGATGGCATCGAGTGGGGAGAGCGCTGCGACGAAGAAACTGGCCTGCTCAAACTACCGACATCAAACCCCCCGGCATGTTTCGCTCCTTTTGAAGGAGACAACGGAGGAGCAACAGCACGTGGGGTAACGGAAGATTCCATCAATATTGTCTACTGGCGCTGGCAGGAGAATGACTTCATCCTCAAGTACATTACCGGCCCAATAGCGAACGATGACACCAACGCTGACGCCGAAGCAAGCTTGCGCGGCATGTTAGAATACTATGAAACGTATTACGAGACTTACGGTAGGTCCGTCAATCTTATCTTCTATGAAGGTACAGGGCTTATAAGCGACGAAGTCTCAGCACGAGCTGACGCTGTAAAGATCGCCGAAGAGTACGACCCCTTTATGGTGTGGAATGGTCCGACTTTGACTAATGCATTCGAAGATGAACTTGTTTCGCGCGGTATAGCTTGCCTTAGTTGCGGACCATCACAGGACATAGAGTATTACCGTGAAAATGATCCACTTGCGTGGGCTTTTGGTATGAGCGCTGTCCAAGCGAACCTAATAGCTTCAGAATATGTTGGGAAGCAACTAGCAGGAAGGAACGCCGTCTATGCCGGCGATCTCGACTACCAAAATCAGCCCCGAGTCTTTGGGAGGCTGTGGATCGAGAGCGGAGAAGCATCTGTCCAAAACGAAGGAGATTTTGAAGATAATCTCGCAGAATATGGAGTTGAAGTAGTTGAATCCGTTGCCTTTACGCTTGATCCCGCCAGCTTGCAAGAACAAGCATCGTCGGCAATTGCTAAGTTCAAGGCAGCTGGAGTAACAACCGTAATGTTCTCTGGTGACCCGATATCGCCTCGAGATTTCACTCGTGAAGCAACAGCACAAGGGTATTACCCTGAATGGGTACATATTGGTAGCGTTCTTGCCGATACAAATATTTTTGCCCGAACGTATGATCAAGATCAATGGGCAAATGCCTTTGGCATCACCACTCTTTCAGCAAGGGTCGACCCAGCTATAAGTGGAGCACCCTTCCGCTACAAGTGGTTCTTCGGAGAAGCTGCCCCAGCAGATGACTCTCTGGGAGTCATCGATCCGTGGCCAGCTACGTTCTACCCGATCATCCAGGGTATTGGACCTGACTTGACATATGAGAATTGGAAAACAGCCCTAGATAGTGCAGACCCAACCCGCCAAGGATTAACATCCGGCTCATTCTCCTGGGGTGAAACTGGAAGATGGCCAGCGGAATTGGAATATGACTTCTTCGGAGGCGATGACGTGACCGTCTTCTGGTGGGATGCAACCAAGGAAGGTTTTGATGAAGCTGACACTCTCGGACCTGGTATGTATTTCTTCGCAGATGGTGGTCAACGTTACCTATTCGGCGAGATTCCTGAGGAGGACATTGTTCTCTTCGATCGGGAAACGGCTTCCGATATCTATATGGAATGGCCTGAAGGTGAAGCACCCAATGAGTATGATCCTCTACCATCTGGTGGATGACCGACTTTAGCCTTCATCCCTGGAATGAAACATTCGAATGGAGTGATGCTTCAGCGCGCACGGGCTATTTGAGTCAGGAACAGGTCAACAAATATAATGAAGAGGGTTTCTTGCTTTTGGAAGAGGCTCTAGACATGGAGCAACTTCGAGTTGTCATCGAGTCGTTGGATCAATTAGCGCAAGAAACTGACACTTTTCTCCAAACCCTTGAAGATGAACGGCTTTCCATAGCAGAATCTGGAGCGATCCTCTTTGGGATTCACCCTTGTCTCAGGTCGGAGTCGGTAAAGAAATTTATTTCCCAGCAGCCCTTTGTTGATATCTGTTATGACCTTATTGGCCCAAATGTCCGACTGTACTGGGATCAACTCGTGTACAAACAGGTAGAGAAACCTCGTAGATTCCCATGGCATCAAGATAACGGGTATGGGTTTGTCGAACCTCAACAGTACCTCACATGCTGGATTCCTCTAGTGGATGTCCATATCGAAAATGGATGTCCTTGGATAGTTCCTAAAGTCCATCGAAAGGGAACGCTTTCCCATGAGTATGTAGACCCTTTAGGGTATGAATGTTTCGCCGATCATCCAGATGCTGTCCCAGTCGAAGCTAAGGCAGGAAGTATCGTCATCTTCTCATCGCTGACTCCCCATAAAACCGGGCCAAATATCAGCGGAGAAACGAGAAAAGCGTATATTGTCCAATACGCGCCAGACCATGCAAAGTTATTGCATGGGGAACCCCAAGCAGGGCCGCCAGAAAACAAGGTCCCAGCAGACGAATCTGAGCGCCAATTTCCGATTTTAGTAGATGGTGTTATAGCGATCTAGCCAACTGTGTATATTGGATCTGTCCTGTCGCGGGCGCTCATGGGCCAACTTCCTGCCATTTTCGCTTCGATATTCTCTACTTTTGACCAGTCTTTCCGAAGCGTACGCTGGTGAATTCTCCACTCGCCATCTCGTAACGAATATTCATCGATGTACCTCCCATTAAAAGTATGAAGAATATTTACATCACCTGAAGCTTCTACATGATATGCAAGAACGTAAGACTCAACGACAGCTAAATCACCATCGATTTCTATTCGAATATTTGAAACACGATGCTGAGTGGCAACAAAGCGCTTACGGAGGCTTGGGATAGCATGAGAGACAAAATCCTCTATAGGCATAGGTTCTGCTCCGTAATCAACCATTATCGCCTGCGGATGAAATGCAGAAAGAAGCGACGTCTCATCAAGGCGGTCGATTCCCCGCGTATATGCCAAAAGCCTATCGAGGATTTCCTCGCGTGCGCTTAGACCCTCATGGTCCGCCATGTCTGATCTATCCCTCTGCGGATTGTATGGCTAGCCACACTCGTTCGGGAGTTAATGGCATATCGATATGTTTCACGCCGAGATGCGAAACTGCATTAATTACCGCATTATGAATCGATGGAGTTGAACCTATGGTTCCTGACTCTCCGATGCCTTTCGCACCAAGAGGGTTTCGAGGAGTAGGTGTTTCTGTGTTGAAGGTCTCAAAAGATGGGAGTTCGGCAGAAGACGGGATTGCGTAATCCATCAGATTTCCAGTAAGGGGGTTCCCCTCCTCATCGTAGAACACTCCCTCGTATAAGGCTTGGGCTGCGCCTTGAGCGATGCCTCCATGCTGCTGGCCTGTCACAATTAATGGGTTTAGGATTTTTCCGCAGTCATCTACAGCAATATGGCGGAGAAGTTCAACGCCGCCAGTTTCCACATCAACTTCGACTACGGCAACGTGAGCACCGAATGGGAAGGTGGCATCGGTCCCATCAAAATCTAGTTCATGGGTTAACCCAGGTTCCATTCCCTCAGGCCTCTTCTCATCATCATTCGAGGCTTTTGCTAAATCTGCCCAACTCACGACATTCGCAGGTACTCCTGCCACATGGAGCCCGCCTCCTCCGATAGTGATATCATCTGCGCTTGCTTCAAGAAGGTGAGCAGCGAGCGTTTTCGCTTTTTCAAGCACCGTTTCACTGGCAATATGGATAGCTGACCCTGCTGTTTGTAGTGACCGTGAGCCCATCGTTCCAGCTCCACGCGGGACTTGTTCAGTATCGGACTGGATAAGGCGTACTTTTTCCATGTCGATTCCAAGAATTTCTGAAATGATCATAGAGAAAGCAGTAAGGTGGCCTTGCCCATGTGCGCTCGTTCCAACAGTGGCGCTCGCAGTTCCATCTTCGTGAATTTCTACGGCTCCGTATTCAACGTGAAGCCCGGTGGGGGCAGTGCACTCTACGTACGTAGCCACACCAATGCCTAGCTGCTTGCTACTACCATCACCGCGGCGTTCTTGCTGCTGAGCGAGGAGGTCTTCATAGCCTGATTCTTCTAAAGCCCTATCCAACGCAAGAGCATATTCACCCGAGTCGTAATTCATTCCGCCTAAGGTGGTTAGAGGAAACGCATCTGCTTCTAGTAGATTTTTCCTGCGGATTTCAACTGGGTCTATATTGAGTTCATCTGCTGCTACATCCATGAGTCGTTCAAGTAATTGAGTCGCTTCAGGACGACCCGCACCACGATAGGCGACAGTGGTAGTGGTATTCGTCGCGACGGACAGGGCATGGAAACGTAGTTTTGGAATTTCGTAGACTCCTTGGATCATAAGTTGTGTGTAGAAAGCAAGGAAACCTCCTATGCCTGGGTATGCGCCAGCATCAAATATTGCCTGAGCGTCGAAGCTAGTAATTTTTCCTTCATTATCAAAGCCCATTTTTCCTGTAAGTACGCTAGCTCTACCATGACCGTTAGCGACCATATTTTCGCTTCGAAGCTCCGTCCATTTGAGAGGCCTCTGAAGCTGCATGGCAAGGATGGAAGTAGCAATGTATTCAGCGGGCATAGCGGCTTTTGGCCCAAACCCACCTCCAACAGCTGGAGCGATAATGTGCAGATTTTCTTCTTCTAACCCAAGCAGGGGAGCAAGCCCCTCCCGAAAAGCATGAGGGCTCTGGGTTGGCATCCAAGTAGTTAATTTCCCATCCTCGGGAATAGCAACAATCCCATTAGCTTCTATTGGAACACCAGCGATGCGTTGACTAACCATTTTGACCTCTGCAATATGATCTGACCCTTCTGTTGGATCATCGCCTTCATGCTCTATTCCCGTTTCAAAACAAACATTGGACCCATGCTCTTCGAATAAGATCGGTGCATTTTCTGCTAGCGCCTCTTCAGGGTCAGTGATAACAGGTAACGGTTCAAAATCCATCCAGATTTCCGCTGCTGCATCAGCAGCGATGCTTGCAGTCTCAGCAACAACCACCGCAATAATATCGCCAACGAAACGAACTTTGTCAGTGGCGAGAAGCGGTCGGGAAAAAACTGGGGGGTACATAGCAAAACCCAGTTGAGGAGGCATATCAATATCGTTTGCCGTCCAGACGCCTATCACTCCATCAATCTCTTTCGCGCTGGATGTCTCGATAGAGGTTATGGTTGCGTGGGCGACAGAGGAACGAACAAAATACACGTATCCAAGACCTGAAACCTAAATGTCATCAAAGTACTTTTCCGCTCCAATCAAAAGATCTGGATCTTCCCTACGGAGCACAGCATTACCGAGGAGAGAACCTTGGACGTCAGACATATTTTCCCCTTTCATAGTCTTCCTACAGAGTCTTACATTTTTCTTGAGAATGTTCGAGTCAAAGTCAATCTTATTTTCTCTAGAAATAAAGAAACTCTCCAAAATAGCTGTTTGAGAAAATCAGTTTCAGAAACTGGTTTCTTCAATTACTTGCAAGTATCGTAGCTAGATGGTTGTCAGGAGGAAATATGGCCGTATTAAGAGATGTAGAAAGTAGATCCCCAGGGATAACGTACCAGGAACTTTTAGACTCTGATACGCATCCAGTTCCTGAGGTTCTTCGGCTGGAATCAACACAAAGCCTCGGACCTGACGAATTTCCAGTCAGCCGATACACCACGCGAGAATGGCACGAAGCAGAGAAAGAAAAATTATGGTCTCGGGTATGGCAATATACTTGCCGAGCAGATGAGATACCTGAAGTCGGCGACCACTATGTCTATGAGATCGTGGGCCAGAGTTACATCGTTATGCGCAGTAGTGAAGAAGAAATAAAAGCCTATCCCAATGCTTGCCTGCACCGAGGTCGGCGATTGAAGGATTATGACGGTCGATGTTCAGAAATCCGCTGCCCATTCCATGGCTTCGCATGGGAGCTTGATGGAGAACTCAAAGATGTTCCTGCCAAATGGGATTTCCCTCACGTCGAAGCAGAGGAATTCAAACTTCCCGAAGTTCAGGTAGGGGTCTGGGCAGGGTTTATTTTCATAAACCCTGATCCCGATGCAGAATCTCTCGAAGACTTTATGGGAGATCTAGATGATCATTTCCAAGTCTGGGACCTCGAACGACGCTACAAACAAGCGCACGTAGCCAAAGTCATTCACGCCAATTGGAAAATAGCGCAGGAGGCTTTTTGTGAAGCATTGCACGTAAATGCTACGCATCCTCAGATCATGGCATATCTCGGCGATACCAATTCTCAGGTAGATGTTTGGGACAACTTCGCTCGGGTTATTAGCCCCGGCGGAACACCTAGCCCACTACTTGAATATGATGTATCCGAAGATGATCAACTCCGAGCGATGCTGGACACTAGCTATGACAAAGAATCGCCTGTCGAAATCCCTGAAGGGACGACGATGCGAGCTCACGCTGCCGCTATGTCCCGAGATCGATGGAGGCCAATGGCAGGTGACGGGGTTGACTCCATGTCTGACGCCGAGATGATGGACAGCATCGACTACACCTTGTTCCCTAATTTCCATCCTTGGGGCGCGTTCAACCGTATCGTGTACCGATTCCGCCCCAATGGTGATGACCATAGAAGTTCGATCATGGAATGTATTTTCCTTGCCCCCTATCCTGAAGGAAATAAGCCAGATCCCGCCCCGGTCCATTGGTTAAGCGATGATGAGAACTTCAGCGATGCCCCGGAACTCGATACTTTGGGGAAAGTCTTTGATCAAGATGTTTTCAACATGGGCAAAGTCCAGCTAGGCCTCGAGACAACGCAGAAAACCGGTGTTGTGCTTAGTAATTATCAGGAATCGAAGGTCAGATGGATGCACCAAAAGCTCAGCGAATGGTGCGGGGAGGACCAGTAATGTCGCATGGTTTGATTCACCCGTTCTCAAAAGCTCTGTATGTAAAAACAGATGAAGGGAACATTCAAGTAACAGATGGCGACCTCCAGGGGCTCTTCCGAATTGATGGCTCTTGGATAGAAGGCGATTTACGAGAATGTGATCCTCAATTGTGTAACTGGGTTGGGGGGCCACAGATAGAGAACCACCGGGTTGGGAAAGTAGAGAAATGATCTATCCGGTTACCCACCGGACAGATCTACTTTAAGAGGCACGCGTGGGATTCCCTAAAAATGTTCGAGTGGTAGAAACCATGATCGGCACCCGCGCAGGGCAACTAGCGAAACTGAACTACGCGAACCTGACAGGGATGAAAGACAAAGAAACCCAAAAGTTTAACTTCCCCGCTCAATACATGTTTAAAGACGTTCCATGGAGCGACCAGGCAAGAAATTTCGAAGAGGAACCAGAACCACCTCAAGGGGCTGACCTTCTCCTGCCTTACATGGAGAAACATAATATCGAGATCTCAATGATAGGTATTGGTCTCGGAGAAGAGCGATCAGCAGCGCGAGACGCTATCGATAAGCATCCTGACCGGTTCATCGGCTGCCATGAACCTGACCCAAATGACGTTATGGGTTCTATCCAGACCATCCGAAAATTATTTCACGATGGGTACATTCGAGCCATATCTGCGTTCCCAGCAGGGAGAGTTCCTCAAGTTCCTATTAACGACCCCAAAATGTACGCCCTCTACGCGACATGCGTTGAGTTGGACATTCCAATATTTTGCTGCGCCGGAATACCAGGACCGCGCGTCCCATATCAAGCACAACACGTCAAACTCATCGATGACGTCATGTACGATTTCCCTGACTTGCGTTTTGTAACTCGACATGGATGTGAACCATGGGAAGATCTCGCAGTGAAACTTATGTTGAAATGGCCAAACCTTCATTACTCAACGTCAGCTTTCGCACCCAAATACTATCCGAAGGCGATTATTGAATACGCCAATACCAGAGGCGCTGACAAAATCATCTACGCCGGCTACTTCCCAATGGGACTCCATATCGATACAATCTTCGAGCAACTCCCAAACGTCCCATTTAGAGATCATGTTTGGCCAAGATTCTTACGAGAGAACGCCGCAAGAGTCCTCAAACTCGAGCCATAAGGTTCCCATGCTTACCCTCCGTTTCGATTTCCGCCTCAAACCCGATAGTCCAACAACGATGCACGAGCTCTACAACACTGCATTAGATATGTGTCAATGGGGCGAACGAAACAACGCGGCAACTGCCATGTTCTCAGAACATCACAGTTCACCAGATGGATACCTCCCATCCCCGGTCATCATGGCCGCAGCCGCAGCCACACGGACAGAAACCCTGACATTCAACGTAGGTGCTCTCCTGCTTCTTATGTACGACCCGATCAAACTCGCAGAGGATATCGCCGTACTAGACCACCTCAGCGGCGGGAGGATTGGGTACACAATTGGGCTTGGGTACAGAGAAGAAGAATACGCAATGTTTGGCATAGATTCGAAACAGCGAGGAAAAGAAATCGAAGACCGGATCCACGCCCTCCTTAACGCCCTAAGTGGTGAACCTTTTGAATGGCGTGGGAGAAAAATCCATGTACAGCCAAAACCAGCGACTCCAGGAGGCCCTATTATCGCCTACGGTGGCGGCAGTCGAGCAGCCGCTGAACGCGCAGCCAGACTCGGGATGATGTTTTTCCCACAAACAACCGACCCTGCAATGGCAACCTTTTACGATACCGAAGCAAAAAAAGTAGGCAATCCGACTGGAATGACTATGGGTCCAGAAGAAGGAGCCCCCACAACTGTCTTCGTCGCAGAAAGCCTTGACCAAGGATGGGAGCAATATGGACCTTATATGCTTCACGACGCAACTTCATATAGAGAATGGATGGGCGAAGACAATAATTCTGCGAGTCTTAGCCGAGCATCCACGATCTCTGAACTGCGAGATGAAAACGGGCCATATAGGGTCGTCACCCCCGAAGAAGCAGTTGCACTCATCAGTCAGTACCACCGACTGTCACTCCAACCCCTATGCGGTGGGATACCTCTAGATTTAGCATGGCCTTCACTGGAATTAATTGAAAAACAAGTACTTCCGAATATTGCTTAATCAACTCTTATGGTCCTACCCCTTCGAAGCGGGAATATCTTGTATTATGAATAGGTATCCAGTTTCCATGAAAGGAAGCAATGAAAAAAATACTCATACCTCTATTGGCATCCCTATTCCTTCTACCCGCGTGCGGCGGTGGTGACTCTGGTGATGGCCTCGAAGCCTTAGCTGACGCTATTGAATCATCTATCGATGATGCTGATGATGACGAAGAAGGTGTTGATTTCATCCGAGGTAAAGGTGCGTGCGTTGCTGAGAACGCTATTGCTTATGGAGCTGAAGAACTCGAAAAGAATGGAATAACTCTTGAAACAGTTAATGACCCAGACTTCGGTCCGGAGAACCTCTCAGAAGGAGGTCAAGACATAGTGTTCAACTCCTTACTTGACTGCCTAACACCTTCCGATATGGCAGAAGCAATAATGCAAGGAGCAGCGGAAGAAGGCGAACCGATCTCCATGGATGCCGCTCTCTGCTACGCCGAAAACATGTCCAGAGAAGACTGGCGAGTGATTATTAGTGGTGAGGAAGATTCAGATGAAGCAGGTGCAATATTCCTCGGATTATTAGGGGACTGTCCACAAGTATTTGTCGAAATAATTATGGCTGACTTGGGAGTAGATCGAAGCGCTGCAGAATGCGTTGTAGAAGCACTATCTGGACCGCTCTTAACAGCACTAGCGTCGTTGGGAGAGAGTGATGAAGAACCCGACATGGAGGTCATTACAGAACTGTTCGAGGCGTTCGTAGGGTGTGGTGTTGACCCAGAAATGATGGGGTAATACAACTTAGCTGGCTTTGTAGATCATTGAGGCTATAGAAGGAATGGGGCTAGCCGGTCCAAACTAGAGTCGTCGAAAGGGCTAAGCTGAGCCCGAGATACGCCCTGTTCGGCAAGCCATCCCAGCCCATCAGCGACCTTCTCTGGGCTGCCAAAAAATCGGCTGTAAAGTCCATCGCCCATTTTTGTTTCGATACCTTTGGTGAAATCGTCAGTTCCGGCGTTGCAGAGAACAAACATTCCTAATTCAACATCCGGACGAACATTTCGCACTTTTTCGATCATCGATAAGAGATGGCTCTCTGGAACTTCTGCCAAAATACCCATATCCAGTCTTCCTCCACGGGTAGAAGCGCTCGAAGCCTTAATCTCTACCCTGTCTAGGAAAGGCGTAACCTCTCGGACGGTTCTCGGACCACCAACTGACCCGATCAACACTGGAGCGTCATCACCAAGAGGCCCTAAATTCTTTGTATCCACTTGGTAGTACTTGCCGCTAAAAGAACAGGTGCCTTCTGTCAACAAGGAACGAACAATTTGGATTGCCTCTATGTACATTCCAGCCCGATCGCGAGGAACTGGATATTCCATACCAGCGTCAATAATTTCTCCTTCAGCCCAACCGGCACCCAAACCAAGTTCAAATCGGCCATCAGAGACCTTATGCAAAAGCAGCGCAGCTTGAGCCACCTCTATAGGGGACCGCAACAGGTTATTAACAAATGACGTAGTAATCTTCACACGGCTCGTCGCTGATGTTATCGCAGTCGTTGCAACCCATACATGCGGGAAAGGCCGATGATCCGTATAGAAATGATCAGCAACCGAAAGCACATGCCAACCTTCGTCCTCACGCTGGCGAGCCCATTCACCGGGTTTCACAGTGACATCCATAAGATTCACTACATATTCCATATAATTCCTATCCTAGCTATAAGAGTTGCGCTAGGCGAAGCCGCCACATTCTAATCCTGCTTCTCCTTACCTCTCGCTTTCTCCCACGCCTCACATATTCGGCTCTCAGCTTCGATTTGCCGAAGAGAAATCTCCTCATGCAGTGCATTGAGAACAGGTTGCTTCTGCTCCGCCTTGAATAACTTGTTAAGCAACTGATCTATTTTTGGGTCAATCACTTTTGCTCCATTTCCGCTGCGAACCCGATTCCATACAAACAATGAAGACATCCATAGGGGCAGATCCAGTGCGTCCGGCGATCTCGACAATAGTTGCGTACTGGTCATCTGAGAGAGCAAGAAGGATTAAAGAGCGTCTACTAGCTTCCATCCCATTACTATGGCAGCGGCCTGTGACACTAGGTGCGGAAACTATTCCAAAGTAGAAGTCATCTGTAAATTCCAAAAGCAATTCGGTAAATTGGAGACTGTTGTTGGAACAGCTTCGTGAGTGTGGTTGAATCAGATCATGAGGAAACGATCCACGAAACAGGGCCTGTTGGGACTTGCTCTCTGCTTTCTACTGTTGGGGTTAGGCGCTGAAAAAATTTATGCGCATACACAACTAGCGGAATCTTCTCCAGACAGAAAGGAAAGAGTCTCAAATCTTACAGAAATTGTATTAACTTTTTCCAGCGAAGTACTTGATGACGGGAAAGCAAAAATTTCCCTCACGACGCTGCATGATGGGAAAGAGGTCCCTATAGGTGACACAATGTTTGTCTCGGAATATACCATTCGTGCTGACGTCTATACACAACCCGCGCCAGGACAGTATGTGGTCCGTTATAGGGTCACCGCCCTCGACGGCGACCTTAACGATAGCGGCTACGCTTTTGAGGTTCTAGCTTCAAAAGGTAATGATGCTACGTGGATAGTCCTTGGAGTCGGGATCGCTGTCATCGCTGCTGTTGTAGCAGTACTAAGGAAAAACCCTAAGAAGGAGAAAGAATGAACACCCCAAGAATCCCGCCGCTTGATGTTTCATCGCTTAACGATGAAGCCCAACAAGTCCTTCAACCTATCTTAGAAGCGGGGCGACCTTGGAATATATTTCTTACCTTGGCACATCACCCTGACCTTGCAAAGCGATGGCTAGTTTTTTCAAATCATGTCTTATTCAAATCCTCCATCCCTGCTCGTGAACGGGAGATCGCTATTCTCCGAACTGGGTGGCTATGCCAGTCAGAGTATGAATGGGCGCAACATGAGCTGATCGGAACTGAAGCTGGATTAACGAAAGAAGAAATCGGCCGCATTAAAGATGGTGCTAGCGCCGGATGGGGTACGTTAGACGCGCTTATTATCAACGCAGCTGACGAGCTATTCGATGATAAAAAAATAAGCGATGACACTTGGAACTCTCTTAAGGCCTACTGGGATGATCAACAAATGATGGATCTTGTTTTTGCTGTAGGCCAGTACACCCTAGTCTCCATGGCGCTACGAACTTTTGAAGTTCCCTTAGACGATTTTCTCACTGGTTGGGATAGAACATGATGGAAGGTAGGTTCTGGCCTTAATATGGATTCAGAAACACACATCAGAATCTACCCATGATGTCGCTGAGGTTGAGATGAAATACATTCTAGGGTTACCAACGGACCAAGTTCAGTTGATTCAAGAATTCGGCACGGCGAAAGCGATTGCTGACATGGCTTCAACGGCGGAGAATTTGGGATATTACGGAGTTTTCGTTACCGACCACCCCATTCCTCCAGCTTCGTTCATATCAGCTGGAGGGCACCATACTCTTGACCCGATGGTAACCCTTGCATCAGCAGCAACAGCTACCACACGGCTGAAGATATTGACTAATTTGCTGATCGTCGCCTACCGCAATCCTTTTCTCGCTGCAAAGTCCGTCGCGACGCTCGATAATCTTTCCCAAGGTCGCCTCATACTCGGTGTTGGCGCTGGGTATCTTAGAGAGGAATTCGAAGCAGCTGGTGTGTCTTTCAAAACTCGAGGAAAAACTCTAAATAAGCACCTCCAAGTAATGCGGAAGGTATGGGCTGGTGAGCCAGCAACCATCACCGATGAGAAGTATCAAGCCAACGAAGTCGTAGCTCTCCCTACGCCAACGAAACAGGCCGGTGGCCTTTCACCTCCAATATGGGTTGGCGGAAATTCAACTAATGCTATTGACCGAGTTGTTCGTTTTGGCGACGGCTGGATCCCGATGCCGACACCGGGAGGTGTAGACAAGTTTGTGCGAACTAGTCCCATCAACGATCTTGCTTCACTCGGAGAAAGAATTAACACCCTTAGAGAAAAATGGAATGATGCAGGGAGAGAAGGGGACCCAAGCATAACGATCGGACCTTGGGATGCTGGGCATTTCGGAACCAAGAACTGGGATGCCGATACTTACTTGGCTCGGATTGACCAGTTATCCGAATTTGGCGTCACCCATATTCCGATAATGCTCAGCAATTTAGGTGGCGCCTCCGAAGCTTCCAGGTCAGAATTCCTTGAACGAGTCGAAGGGTTTGCTCAATTCGTTGGGCTATAGAGCCGGTAATCTCTTAGATACCTTAGATAGGGAACCCATTCAGATCAATTAATTCCCACAATGCATCGACATGTCGTTGTTCTGTCCAAGTTGATCCGATTGAAACCCGAATAAAGTCAGTATCGTCGATAACTGAAGGCGTCAAGTAAGCCGTCCCACTTGCGTTTATTGCATTGGCTAATGATTTTGTCGCTTCGTTTCCTCCTAGATGACGGAAACAAACCAAAGCAAGCGTGCGCGGTGCAACAATTTCAAATCGGTTATCTTCGACTAGCTGTTTTTCCAATTCTTTTGCCCAGTCGACATGGGACCTCACGAAATCACGTAATTTCTCTGCACCATATGACCGGAGGACAAACCAGAGTTTCAAAGCTCGAAAGCGTCGCCCAAGAGGAACATGCCAATCTCGGTAATCTATAGCATCCGGATTTCCCGATGATTCATTTTTCAAATATGCGGGGAGGATGCTCATAGCATCGATTAATTTCTCTCGATTGCCCACCCAGAAGACAGAACAGTCGAAGTTTGTAAGAAGCCATTTGTGAGGATTGAACGTGTAACTATCGACGAGTTCAACCCCATCTTGAAGGTGTCGGAACTCAGGACATATCATGGCGCTTCCTGCATATGCTGCGTCAGCGTGGTGCCACATGTCATGAGCCTTAGCGACAGCGGCTATTGATCGAATCGGATCCATCGCTGTAGTGCTAGTAGTGCCCACTGCTGAACATATCCAAGTGGGGACAAGGCCAGAAGCTAAATCCTCTTCGATCTGGTTACTTAGAGCATCAACGTCCATGGCGAAAGACGCATCAGTCTCAATTGAACGGATATGTCGGAAGCCGGCGATGCGGGCCCCCTTCTCAATCGAAGAATGCGCCTGCTCGGAGCCATACGCTACCAAGGAATCAGTGGCGTGTCCTGCCTGCACTGCATGGTGTCTCGCTATAGCTAACGAAAGATGAGTTGAATCTGAAGCACTCATCTGAAGGACACCACCTCCTGGGCCGGTATCTATCCGCCAAGCTGGTGGTAGGCCAAGAAGGTCTACCAGCCAATCGAGGACCGTGTTCTCTATCTCTGTTGGGGATGGAGCAGTCGACCACATCATTCCTTGAGTTGCCAGGCCAGCCGCCACAAATTCCCCCAGAACAGAGACAGGCGATACTCCCGATGGAAAAAAAGCGAACCATCCCGGGTGTTGCCAGTGGGCCATTCCCGGCATCACAACTCGGTCAAGATCGGAAAGAATATCGTCCATACTTTCTGGTTGCTCTGGTGCTCCTTCAGGAAGCATGGAGCGGATATCGCCCGGAGTAATGTCAGGTAATATCCGTTGGTCACCAATGTTTGAGAAGTAATCTGCAAGCCAGTCAACCAGCTGATAGCCGTATTTTCTAAAATCTTCTATTGGAAGGTGCGGAGAGTTCTCTGCATTACTCATTTTGTCCTCCTGTTAAAGGAGCGTAGGTTGCTCCGAGCACAACTTCAAAGCTGCTAGGGGAAATAGCTACTTCCAGACCCCGTTTGCCACCGCTAACAAATATTTCATCGTAAAGAAGCGCTGACTCATCAACAAACGTCCTATGTTCACGGACTTGCCCGAACGGAGAAATTCCCCCTGCTACGTATCCAGTTCTTCGTTCAGCTACTGCAACTTCAGCCATTTTCGCCTTCTTGGACTTAGTAATTTTCGAAAGCGCCTTGAGGTTCAGTAGGGAAGTCACCGGTACGATAGCGACAACAACTTCACCATTGTGCAACTCGGCTAGAAGCGTCTTGAACACATGTAAGGAGTTGAGACCTAGTTGCTCAATGACTTCATCGCCATAATTCTGTATAGATGGGTTATGCGTATACTCGAGGACTCTGAATTTCTGTTGAGCTTTAGATAAGGCAACGACGGCTGGAGTCACATGAAGATTCTAACTTGAAACTATCTAGAGACTGAATTGTTAGACCCGCTCAACAATCTTTAGGAGCAAGAACCGAGCAATGCTTACATCAACAGTGGAACTACAACTGAAGCAACCACCATGCAAATAACGATTGCGGCGATCATTCGTATCCCTATAGTTCGCTTCGCCATATTGTCAGTGTAGATGGCCTGCAACTAAAGGACGAAGCTGGGAAACAACGGCATTCAAGTGCTGTATCAATACAAAACGTTCTATAGCTAGGTACGCTTTGAATGTGGACTTAGGTATTTCAGGCCGGAAGGTTCTTGTAGCCGCTTCATCAGCTGGATTAGGATACGCAACTGCTGCTGCCCTAGGTCAGGCTGGATGCACGGTAGTGATTTCAGGAAGAAATGAAGAGCGTTTACAAGAAGCGGCAGCTTCACTACCTGGAAGTATCCCAATTATTAGCGATGTATCTACCGCCGATGGTGCAGCCACCCTCGTCGCCGAGGCAGAGGAAGCTCTCGGGTCAGGCATCGACATCCTCATTACAAATGCTGGCGGCCCCCCACCTGGAGATTTTTCCAGCACCGACGTTAGTGCGTACGCTTCAGCTCTTGATCTCAACCTGATCTCGGTTGTTGCAATGTGTAAAGCTGCCGTCCCGGGGATGCAGAAACGAGGATGGGGTCGGGTATTGGCAATTACTTCTATTTCTGTTCGTCAGCCAATCCCCAACATCATGCTGTCAAATACTGCTCGAGCAGGAGCCACGGGATTTTTGAAGACATTAGCTCTAGAAGTCGCAAAAGACGGTGTCACCGTGAACTCGATCCAACCAGGTTTCCATGCAACCGATCGCGTAACAAGTATCTATGGAGATGCAGATCTTAATGATCTAGCGAAAACAGTTCCTGCCGGGAAGATAGGAAAAGCCGAAGATTTTGGTCAAATAGCTGCCTTTCTCTGCTCAGAGCAGGCCGGATATATAACTGGAGCGGCGATACCCGTTGCAGGAGGAACATATAAAGGCTTGCAGTAATTGCAAAACCATGTGCTCCCTTAGCTTCTTTCTAGAAGCAGATCTAAGCTAGGCCCCATGGGCGAACTAGAAGACCAAACCATCCCAGACGTAGTAGAGCAGGCTGCAGCTCGATTCGGATCCGCACAAGCACTAGTAGATGCAGACATAAACTGGAGTTTCAATGATCTTCATTCCCATGTCCAAAAAATGGCTCGTGCACTTATCGCAAATGGTGTCGAACATGGAGAACGAGTAGGAATCTGGGCTCCTAATACTTGGGAATGGGTTGTAGCCGCCCTCGGGGTTCATGAAATAGGCGGCGTATTGGTTCCTATCAATACTCGATTTAAAGGCAAGGAAGCCAGCTATGTTCTCAAGCGTGCAAAGGTAAAACGTCTATTCACCGTGACTGACTTCCTTGATATCAACTATGTGGACTTACTTGAAGATGTAGGGTTTCTAGGAGATCTAAACCAAATCATTGTTCTTCGAGGCCAAACCCCCGAAGGAACGATTAGCTTCACAGAATTTCTCGAAAGTGCTGATCTCACTGGTCAAGCTTCCTATCAACAACGAAGAAGTCGTGTCTCCGGAAACGATCTATGCCACATCATGTTTACCTCGGGAACGACAGGACTCCCGAAAGGAGCGATGCTGACACATGCAGCAGTTACTCGGGGATATAACGATTGGGCTGACATAGTTGGGCTGCAAGCCGGAGATAGATACTTAATAGTGAACCCATTTTTCCACTCCTTCGGATTAAATGCTGGAATTCTGGCATGTCTTATGAAGGGTGCTTGTATCCTTCCGCACCCCGTTTTCGATGTTGCTGAGGTAATGGACAGAGTACCCGCCGACCGAATTTCAATGCTTCCAGGACCACCTGCGATCTACCAGACAATACTTAACCACCCTGACTTAGAAAGTTACGATATGTCGACTTTGCGTCTAGCGGTTACAGGTGCTGCTGTTATCCCAGTCGAAATGATAGTGCAGATGAGAGAGAAGCTAGGATTTGAAAAAGTTGTCACAGGCTACGGATTGACTGAAGGATCAGGGCTAGCAACCATGTGCCGCCATGATGATGACCCTGCAACGATAGCTCAAACTTCTGGTCGGGCAATGCCAGGAATGGAAGTAAAGATTGTCGACGATGAAAATATGGAAGTTCCAAGAGGGGAACCAGGAGAAATCATAGTGCGCGGCTACAACATTATGAAAGGGTATTTAGATGACCCTGAACAGACAGCGGAAACAATCGACACCTCAGGCTGGTTACACACAGGTGACATTGGTGTGATGGACTCCCAAGGAAATATCTCGATAACCGATAGGAAAAAGGATATGTATATCAATGGGGGTTTTAACGTCTACCCTGCGGAAGTCGAATCCCTTATGCTCGCTCATCAAGATATCGGGCAGGTTTCTGTCGTGGGCGTACAAGATCAAAGAATGGGTGAAGTAGGATACGCGTTCGTTGTTCCGGCGACAGGAAGACAACCCGACCCTAAAGAAATTACAGAATGGTGTCGAAATGAGATGGCCAACTATAAATGCCCAAGGCATTTCGAATTTATTGATACCTTGCCGTTGAATGCCTCCGGAAAAGTATTGAAATATGAACTACGCGAAATAGCCCAAAAACTAAAAGGACAATCGTGATGGAAGCCGTAGTTCTTGACAAATACGGAGACGTTGATGTTCTTCAGATCAAACAGGTGCCCGTACCCAAGCCAGGCCCAACAGAGGTCCTTGTGAAAGTAGCTGCTACTGCATTAAATCGCGCAGACCTTCTCCAAAGAAGAGGGCTATACCCAGGGCCAGAAGCAGAATATGAAATCCCCGGGATTGAGTTCTCAGGCACTATCGAATCTTCGGGAGAAGCTGCGAAGATGCACCCTCATGGAACTCAGGTAATGGGCATTGTAGGAGGGGGAGGTTATGCAGAGTACCTTGTCACTGACCAACAGCAAATTATGCCAATTCCATCAGGAATATCTCTTGTTGATGCAGTAGCAATTCCAGAGGTTTGGATTACCGCATTTGATGCACTGATCGACAAGGGAAAATTACTACCGAACCAGAAATGCTTAATCCATGCAGGTGGTTCGGGCGTTGGAACAGCCGCAATTCAGATAGCGAAAGAACTCGGATCAGAAGTAGCGGTAACAGCTTCTTCTCCAAAGTTGGAGATCTGCGCACAATTAGGAGCTGACCTAACAATCGACTACAACCAGGAAGATTTTGTCGACAAGGTGAAAAAGTGGACAAACTCCATAGGAGTTGATGTGATTCTTGACGTAGTCGGAGGTGACTACTTAGAAAAAAACCTTCGCTGTGCAACTACGCAAGGACGGATTGTTCAAGTCGGAGCAATGGGGGGTGGAAAAAGTGAGATCAACCTCGGTGCCGTACTGCAAAAACGCTTAACGCTAATCGGTACGGTTCTTAGGAGCAGATCGATAGAAGAAAAAATCGTTATAGCAGAAGCATTTAAATCTCGTATCACACCAAAGTTCGAAGATAGATCGTACAGGCCTGTCATTGACCGTTACTATTCTTTTCATGAGATAGCCGAAGCACATACCTACATGGAGAGTAATAAAAACATCGGAAAAATTATCATAGAGATGCCACCAAATTGAGAAGGAAAGAAATCAGCTAGCATGATCACGCTCCCTTTTTGGTTTCTGAGCTTTCCTGATCTACCCTTGATACAGCGATGAGTAAACCGGTAGTGAAAATCAGTATTCCCGACAATCAGCTTATGACCGGCTTATTCGGGGAACGAGATTTACATCTAAAATCTATTGAAGCAGCTTTCCCAGAAGTCGATATTCACGCTCGGGGAAATCAGATATCAATTACCGGAGCCGACGCGCCTAGGGTCGGCTCACTGTTTGAAGAAATGGTAGTGCTTCTTGAAGATGGTCACGTGATCGATTCCACCAGCCTAGGGAAATCTATCGACCTAGTCCTTGCCGACGAACGCCCGTCAGATGTTCTTGGTACAGATATCCTTCGCGCTAAGGGAAGAACAATAAGGCCGAAATCGCTCGGACAGAAACGATATGTCGAAGCAATATCAAAAAATATTGTGACATTCGGAATTGGGCCTGCTGGCACAGGAAAGAGCTGGTTAGCTGTAGCCATGGCAGTTAAGGCTCTCCAAGCAAAAGAAGTTAGCCGCATCATACTTACACGCCCTGCTGTTGAAGCCGGAGAAAGGTTGGGGTTTCTTCCAGGTGACCTGATGGCAAAAGTCGACCCGTATCTCCGCCCGCTATATGACGCTCTGCACGACTTAATGGATACAGATAGTGTGGAGCAACTCATTGAAGACGGACCGGTTGAAGTTGCGCCGCTAGCGTTCATGCGTGGCAGAACATTAAATAATGCTTTTGTTATTCTTGACGAGGCCCAAAACACCACTCGAGAACAAATGAAAATGTTCCTGACCCGAATAGGGTTTGGATCGCGAGTCGTAGTTACTGGTGACTCAACTCAGGTAGATGTCCACAACGGGCGTCAAGCATTACACGAACTTGAGGACTTACTTGGAGGTATTGAAGGGATATCCTTTGTCCACCTCACAAGTAAAGACGTTGTCCGGCATCGTATCGTCCAAGACATAGTCGAGGCGTATAACAATAAACCCCCAAAAGTGGAATCCAGTTGAAAGTTATCGCCCAATCTGACTTATCGCATCAGGACGCGGAAGCAAGCATAGAGACTGAACGGTGGCGCGCTCTGGCAGAGCAAGCACTCGTAACTGAGAATGTCACCGAAGGAGAATTGACCCTATTCTTTGTAGATGAGCAAATAATGGCTGGTCTTAATGCCGAACACATGGGTAAAACCGGCCCAACGGATGTACTCGCTTTCCCTATAGATGGCCCAGCGGAAGCAGAGAGCAGAACCTCTTTCGAAGGTGATCAACTTCCGCGCCTCCTCGGCGATATTTTCGTCTGCCCCTCTATCGCGCGAAAGAATGCGGCCCTTTACGGGAAATCATTTGAAGATGAAATCGCTCTCCTAGTTGTTCATGGAGTCCTTCACATCCTTGGACATGATCACGCCGAGGACGAAGAAAAACGTACAATGCAAGAGCGCGAAAAAGCACTTCTATCGGACCATTATCAACGATGAACGAATCAGAAGTAGTTGGAGTCATAGCATTTGTCGTCACCATCGCGGCCGCAGCTTTTCTAGCTGCAGCTGAAACGGCCATTACCCGTGTCAGCACCGCTCGTGCCGAGGCACTTGTTGAAGAAGGGCGGCGAGGAGCTAGAACCCTACGAGATTTAATTGATCGACGTGAACATGTCCTTCCACCAATCTTATTTATGGTCCTTGCATGCCAGATAGGCGCTGCGACTGTCATGACAGTAATTGTTCTAGAACATTGGGGGACATGGCAGTTAATCTGCGCATTTATAGCAGAGCTATTGCTGCTCTATGCTATCGCTGAAGCGCTTCCTAAAAGCTGGGCGCTTGCTCACCCAGACCGAAGCGCAACTATGGCCGCACCTCTTGTGAAAGTTCTTTCTTCCATTGCACCGCTGCGTTGGGTGGCAAATGGGATCGTCACTCGGATGGGAGCAAATATCCCTAATGGGATTTCAGAAGGCGAAGTATCTGAAGAAGAACTATTGGCACTAGCCGAAGAAGCTGCGGCAAGCGCAGCTATAGATGAAGAAGAACGTGTACTCATAGAGCAAGTCATAGAGTTTGGAGACACTGTGGCTCATGAAGTGATGGTCCCTCGTCCAGACATAACGGCAGTAAGTGACAGCATTACCATTGATGAAGCCGCGAGCATTGTTATCGAACATGGTTTCAGCAGGGTTCCAGTTTATGGAAAAAACATTGACGACATCCGAGGCATTATCTATTCGAAAGACATTATGCGATCGCTTCGAGATGGTTCGAGCCACAACAAGGTAGCAGATGTCATGCGTGAGCCCTTCTATGTCCCAGAAGCAAAAAAGATATCTCAGCTACTACGCGAAATGCAATCAGAAACATTCCATATGGCCATTGTCATCGATGAGTATGGCGGAACTGCCGGACTGGTAACACTCGAAGATTTGATAGAAGAAGTTGTCGGTGAAATCGTTGATGAATTTGACGTCGAACCTCCTATGGTCGAGCGGCTATCGAATGGAAACTTTAGAGTAAATGGCCGCGCTGACTTGGACGACTTAGAAGCGATGCTCCTTATTGACCTACCCGCAGGTGACTGGAATACAGTCGGCGGGCTAATTTTTAATTCCTTAGGACATGTTCCGGCAGTAGGGGAAACAATTGAAATAAATCACCACCGGTTCTACGTTGAACGGGTGCAGGGCAGAAGAATTGCACGCGTCCTAATCTCACCAAGTGCCGATACTCAACGGTAAGCATAATGGAACACTCCGAAAACGATATTAAAGCAACTCATGAACAGGACCAAGTGATAGATGCTGCAGCGATAGCTCAGCCTGAAGTTCACCGGTCAGGTTTTGTTGCAGTGGTTGGAAGACCAAACGTCGGGAAATCATCACTTATCAATACATTCTGCGGGGAAAAAATCGCTATTACATCCAACAAGCCACAGACAACACGGCATCAGATCAGAGGCGTGTTGACTCTTCCCAACTCCCAGCTTGTCTTCGTGGACACACCGGGCATACATAAGCCCAGAACTCCTCTCGGTGAACGCCTCAATCAAAGGGCGGTAGATGGTATTCCTGGTGTTGACATTGTGTGCATGGTCATTGATGCCACTAGCCCCTTTGGGAAAGGAGATAAATTCATAGCGTCAAAGTTGCCTTCAACATCAGTTGTCGTAGTAAACAAATGCGACAAGGCAAAAAAGTCTCAAATACTTCAACAGCTCGCAGAAGCCTCTTCGCTTTCTTTCGCAGAGTATTTTCCGGTTTCCGCAAGGACCGGTGAAGGTGTTGATGCTCTCCTTGATTACTTGCTTGCGAAAGCTCCTGAAGGGCCAAGGTATTATCCTGACGGTCAAATCACTGACATGTCAGATCAGGATTTTGTAGCTGAGCTTGTCCGAGAGCAATTACTGCGAATGACGCGAGAAGAACTTCCGCATTCAATAGCGACACGGGTAACTGAATGGGAATGGCCACGCATTCGCGTAGAGATTCTTGTTGAGCGAGAAAGCCAGAAAGGCATTGTAATTGGACACAAAGGAGAAGTTCTCAAAAAAGTAGGTATCGCTGTTCGCGAACAGCTTCTCGAAGGGGCCTATATCGAATTACAAGTTAAAGTGGACAAAAACTGGCAACACCGTCCTGAACGGATTGCACG
>JAQWQL010000021.1 GCA_029244605.1 Acidimicrobiales bacterium
TGCTAATTATCGGAAGAAGTTATCTCGAGAAATTTACTAAGTCTCCTTCTTCTCTGTCTTTGAAACTGATGTATCGTTGAGCATGAGCGACTTTGCAAGCGCATATCTACTTAGGGGGGATGACCCAATACTAATTGGAAACGCGTTGAAGTCACTGGCGGGTCAGTTGCTCAAAGGAGAAAGCAGAGAGTTAGGGCTGGAAGAAATTTCTGAATCGAATTATCAAACCGATGAGGGTGATTATTCGCTTGATGCTTTGATTACAGCTGCCCAAACGATTCCTTTTCTAACCGATTTACGCGTAGTGGTTGCAAGAGGTATGGGGGTTTTTTCAAAGAAGGAAATGGTTGAACCTCTGCTGCAGTATTTGCAAAATCCTTTGGAGACTACGAGGTTAGTTTTGGTTTGGGAAAAAGGTCCAAATCAACAACGTTTAGGGCAGGTGCCAAAATCATTATTGGAGTTAATAGAGCGTTCCGGAGAAGTGATAGATACTCGTGTTGGTAGAAAAACGGGTGCCTGGGTTCGAGAACAAGTCGCACTAAGCGGTGTCCGTTTGGATAAGGCGGCTATTCAGGCGCTGACGGAGAACATTGGTGAAGACGTGGCAAGTACCGAAGGTGTCCTCCAAACATTAAAGTCTGTTTTCGGTGAAGACAATATGGTCACGTTAGAAGATATGTTGCCATATCTTGGTTCAGCTGGATCTGTCCCTCCTTGGGAATTGACGGATGCTATTTCCAGTGGTGACGCTATCACAGCGTTGCAAAAGCTTAGACGGCTACGAGAGTCTGGAGGGCGTCACGAAATGCAGATCCTCTCTGTTCTTCATGGGCATTTTAGTAGGATTCTTCGTCTCGCTGGTTTGAATATCAGAAGTGCAGAAGAAGCAGCAAAGCTTCTAGGAGATAAAGGGTCTTCCTTCCGTGCAGGGAAATCACTTAAAGATGCCAGAAAATTAGGCAGTTATCAGTCAAGAAAGGCGATAAGTCTTTTGTCTGACGCTGACCTTGCACTTCGAGGGAAATCCGGACTTGCTGGGGACGTAATCCTTGAACTCCTCGTTGCTAGGCTATCGTACCTCTACCTTATTTAGCTTTAACTAATTAGGTTGTTATATCGCTTGACTAGGCGGCTTTTCTTTCTAGCTGCGGTGTTTTTATGAAGAATATTTTTGCTTGATGCTTTGTCGATTTTCTTTATAGCGAGCCGAAGTGCCTCTTCATGGTCTTCACCCGATTCTGCAGATTCAATTACATTTTTCATGCGAGAGCTAATTTCTGACCGAGTTGCTTTATTGCGACCACGGCGTTTTTCGTTTTGACGATTTCGTTTAATTTGACTTTTGATGTTTGCCATTGCTTGACCTTCAGATTGAATTAGTAGAAGTTAATGCTAGAGGCACCCACCGCCACTAGTTATCTCGTATGCTACCCAAGCAGTATAAAAATCAGACACATACCCCAAAAGTAATGATGCAACAAACAAATATTCGTAATTTAGCAATAATCGCCCACATCGATCATGGGAAGTCGACGCTTGCTGACCGCATGCTGGAAATATGTGGAGCTGTAGATCCGCGTGAAATGAGAGAGCAATATTTAGACTCAATGGATCTAGAGCGAGAACGCGGAATTACAATTAAATTACAAAGCGTTTCGCTACAGCACGGCCCAGTAACAATAAATTTGATAGATACTCCTGGGCATGTTGACTTTGGCTATGAGGTTTCACGTTCTTTAGCTGCATGTGAAGGCGTCATTCTTCTTGTTGATGCTGCTCAGGGGATAGAGGCACAAACTCTTGCCAATACATATTTAGCGTTGGAAAATGATCTAGAAATTGTAGCGGCTCTTAATAAGATCGATCTTCCCGCAGCAGACCCCGATGCGTGCGCTAATGAGATCGAGCAGGTGCTTGGAATACCTACAGATGAGATCCTGCGGCTAAGTGCAAAAACAGGGCAAGGAGTCTCAGAGCTGTTGGATTCAGTTGTTGATCGAGTTCCGCCCCCCAGCGGGAGAAGGGATAAACCCTTACAGGCGTTGATCTTTGATAGTTATTATGACCAATATAGAGGAGTAGTAAGCTCTATTCGAGTAGTAAATGGAGAGCTCTCATCGGAAAGCAAGCTTCATTTCATGCAGGTAGGGAAAACCTCAGGTGTTGAAGAAATAGGCGTACGAAGACCTGATGCTTCACCTGTCAGTTCGCTCTCCGCAGGAGAAGTCGGGTATCTAATCGCAGGTATCAAGGATGTTGGAGACGCTCGTGCAGGAGAAACTATTACAGATGTTCACATGAAAGCAGATTCTCCTCTAGAGGGATACCGTGAACCCAAGCCGATGGTATTTAGCGGTCTATATCCAATAGACGGCGATGAATACCCTAGTTTGAGAGATGCTCTAGAGAAACTTCGACTTAATGATTCAAGTTTTACATACGAACCCGAAACTTCAGGGGCTCTCGGATTCGGGTTCAGATGCGGTTTTCTCGGGCTACTTCATATGGAAATTGTTAGAGAGAGGTTAGAAAGAGAATTTGACCTTAGTTTGATTTCTACTGCACCTTCAGTTGAATATCGCATAACTCTTTCGAACGGAGATATTGTGCATGTCGATAATCCAAGCGAAGTCCCGCAGCAAAATGTAATCGAATCTATAGAAGAGCCATACCTCCGTGCCTCAATCATCACCCCGAGTGCTTATACAGGAGCTTTGATGGACTTATGCCAGACGCGAAGAGGAAGTATGGAAAAGATGGAATATATCTCCCCGGAGAGAGTTGAGCTAGTGTACCGACTGCCGCTTGCTGAAGTAGTGATGGATTTTTTCGACCAGATGAAAAGCCGCACGCAAGGTTATGCAAGTATGGACTATGACAGCGACGGGTATGCAGATTCAGATTTAGTCAAGGTTGATATTCTTCTTCAAGGCGAGTCTGTGGATGCATTCAGTTCTATCGTCCATCGATCAAAGGCTTATGAATATGGCCAACAAATGAGCAAAAAACTAAAAGAACTTATTCCGCGACAACAGTTTGATGTCCCTATCCAAGCTGCGATCTCCAGTAAAATAATTGCTAGAGAGACTGTGAAAGCCTATCGAAAAGACGTTACTGCGAAACTATACGGGGGTGACGTAACACGTAAAAATAAATTGCTGAAAAAGCAGAAAGAAGGGAAAAAGAAGATGAAATCCATTGGGCGGGTGGACGTTCCTCAAGAGGCCTTTATTTCTGCACTTAAACTAGGGGATTGACCGGAAACGAAAAGCCGATGTATTTAATGGATTTAAAAATTAGCGCTAGGAAAACTTAGTATGGCTTCAGATTTATATGAAATTCTGGGTCTGACTCGAACAGCAACAGATGAAGAGATAAAAAAGGCATATCGAGCATTGGCCCGGAAATACCATCCGGATACGAACCCAGATGATGCCGAAGCAGAAAAAAAATTCAAAGAGGTTGCGCAGGCCTATGAAGTTTTAAGCGATGAAGGCCAACGGCAACAGTATGACCAATTCGGTGTAATTGGTGGATCAGGGCAAACGGGTTTCCAAGGCGCTGGTGGGATTTCAGATATATTCGAAGCATTTTTTGGGGGAGGGAGCCCATTCGGTGGTTCCAACTTTCGTCAAGCTGGACCTCCCAGAGGGAGTGACGCAGAGGTCCTCGTAACAGTCGAATTAGAGAAAGTGGTTTTAGGTGGGGAGACTACTTTTGAAATTGAAGTGTCAATAGCATGTGAAGAATGCGAAGCGACTGGTTCAAGGGGCGAGCAGGCACCAGGGGAATGCGCGACCTGTGAAGGCCGAGGTATTGTCCAAGAAGTCCGTCAAAGTCTCTTGGGTCAGATGATGTCTACGGTCGAGTGTAGAACCTGCGGTGGGTATGGTTCAATAATTCTCGACCCATGTCAAAAGTGTAATGGGCTGGGAATTGAGAGAAAGAAAAAAAGGTTTACTGTAGGTATTCCAGTAGGAATCACTACCGGCGTGACCCAAAGGTTGTCGGGGATGGGCAATGCAGGTCCTAGGGGTGGGGGAGTAGGGGATATCCACATCCGTTATCAGGTTAACGAACACGAGAGGTTTGAACGAGTTGGAGATGACCTCTATGAGGAATTGTGGATCCCTGTAACACAGGCTGCATTAGGGGCAGTTTTGGAATATCAAACGATCGACAGTGTAGAGGAACTACAGATACCACCTGGAACGAGAACAGGGGAGAGAGTTAGATTTCGCGGAAGGGGCGTGCCTAGATTGCAGAGAAGAGGGCGGGGAGACCTGGTAGTTACTCTTATTGTCGATACTCCTGTTGGCCTTTCAAAGGAGGAGAAGGAGTTAATGGTCAATTTCGCAGAGATGCGGGATGAAAGGACAACTGATAAAAAATCAAGAAACCGTAAGCGGCGGTAATATGGCAGAATCAGCAATTGAGGCGCTAAAAACTTCCAAGAGTCCTCATGTACTGGTTGAGGATATAACTCAGCCAAATCTAAGTGAAGAGAAGCACCATCACTTAAGGAAAGTTCTTCGAATCAAACCTAATAGCCTTCTTACTGCAACAGATGGGAACGGTTCATGGGGGGCATTCGCGTACACTGGCGAAGTCCTCGACCCCGTGGATGATATCCGGTCGGATGAAAGGCCCTCATCTTCCATCACTATCGCTATTTCTCTTACCAAGGGAGGGAAACCAGATATTACTATTCAGAAATTAACAGAAATCGGAGTTGACGAAGTCATTTTATTCTCAGCAGAAAATTCAATCCCGTTATGGGATTTTTCGAAGCGTTCAAAAAATGAACAACGTTTGAGACGCATATCTCAGTCTGCTCTAGAGCAGTCAAAGGGTGTTTGGTTGCCAAAGTTAACTTTTGCAAATTCATTCGCGGATGTAGCCGAAATTCCAAATATGTCAATTGCTGATGTTCGCGGCGACCCGCTTATAGAGAATTGTAGATGTTTAGCTGTAGGCCCTGAAGGGGGGTGGTCACCTGATGAATACTCATTTGGGCTTCCTAGGGTATCGCTCGGCCATAATGTTCTTAGAGCAGAGACCGCAGCAATAGTAGCCGGATCATTAATGGCATCACTTAGAAATTCAGGGCGGACTCTTTAGCCAGGTTAGCGATCTTGAAGCCCAATAAATTCTCTTGTTGTGTCCCCAACGTATAGTTGGCGCGGTCTTGCGATCCTAGTATTTCTTTCTAGCATCTCATTCCAATGGGAAAGCCATCCAGATGTTCGAGCTATAGCAAAGAGGACAGTAAACATATTCACTGGAAAACCCATGGCCTGATATATGAGTCCGCTATAGAAGTCAACATTCGGGTAGAGCTTTCGGCTAACAAAATAATCGTCAGCGAGGGCTCTTTCTTCCAATTTTAATGCGATATCCAATTTCGGGTTTTTCCCAGTCACTTCAAATATTTGATGTGCCGTATCTTTGATTATTTGCGCTCTAGGGTCATAGTTTTTATAGACGCGATGCCCAAAACCCCAAAGCAGCCCATCGCCATTTTTTACAGAATCAATGAATGAATCAACATTATCTAAAGTTTCGATTTCGTCTAGCATATTGATGACAGCTTCGTTAGCGCCTCCATGGCGAGGGCCAGATAACGCTGCAATTCCAGCGGCTATAGCTGAGTACGGGTCAGCATGCGCAGAACCAACTACCCGGACAGCAGTGGTAGAACAGTTTTGTTCGTGGTCTGCATGAAGAATGAACAGCTGTTCCAAAGCTTTTGTGAAAATAGGGTCAGGCTGGTAATCAGCTTCTGTTCCATAGATGGTGGCAAGGAAATTTTCAGTGTAGCTCAGGTCAGTTCGGAGAGGAGATGCGGATTTACCATTTCTAAAATTTTCAGCTACAGCAGCTATCGAAGGGAGTTTAGCAATGAGATTTACTGTATGTTTTGCTCTAATCTGAGGGTCTTCGATGTCCCGAGCATCGGGGTACATGGAAGATAGTGCTGCAACAGCCGATGCGAGCATACCCATAGGATGGGAGTTCTCTCGGAAGGCTTGTAGCAATGCATCGTGATGATTCTGGTCAAGTTCAGCATTTTCTGCAATCGTTTCTTCCCAAGAACTGAGTTCGTCTTCATTCGGGAGCTCCCCATTGAGGAGGAGGAAAGAGACTTCGAGAAATGTTGAACCTTTTGCAAGATCTTCGATCGGGTACCCGCGGTATTCCAGGCAACCGGCAGCACCATCTATGTATGTGATGGCGCTGTTCGTAACTGCAGTGGCGGCAAACCCCTCATCTTTGAACCACAAACCAGGAAGCAACTTTGTCCAATAGCTGGAGTCGGCACCTCCATCGACGATCGGGATCTCAACTGACTCTCCTGACCGGTTGTCGATAATGGTGATTGAGTCTGGCAAAGTAAGCTCCAAGTGTTGATCCGATGGCCATTGTATCGGGAAAATAGCCCGCTTCTTCAGCTAGCTCGACTAATTCGACAATGTAATTCTGTGGATCTAAAGAGGGGTGTTATCGTGGAGACGTTTCTGGAGCTTCTCTTTTTTGGTTAGGAGGGGTTGCAAAGCAGAATAGACCTTACTTCTTGTTTCAGCAGGGCTGATAACAATGTCGACTGAGCCACGTTCAGCTGCAACATACGGATTAAGGAGGCGCTCTTCGTAGTCCTTTTCCAAGAGCGAACGCTCTTCGGGGGTTGCTGATCGGTGGAGAATTTCGATAGCGCCTTTTGAACCCATTACTGCAATTTCGGCTGATGGCCAAGAAATAGAAAGGTCGTTTCCCATATATTTACTATCCATGACGATGTAGGCGCCCCCGTAACTTTTCCGAAGCGTCACACATATCCTTGGAACGGTCGCTTGGGCGTAAGCGAAAGCCAATTGGGCTCCGTGGCGAATCATTCCGCGCCACTCTAGATCTTTGCCTGGTTGAAATCCTGGTGTGTCGACGAATGTAATAATCGGGATATTGAACGCGTCGCAGAAGCTCACAAATCTAGCTCCTTTTTGCGATGCTGCAATATTTAGAGTGCCAGCAAGTGACTGTGGTTGATTTGCCACCACGCCGACTGGGTGGCCGCCTAAGGTGGCGAATGCTGTGACAAGATTAGTGGCCCATTCTCTTCGAATTTCTGTAATTAGTCCTTCGTCGAATACTTTTTTGAGGATATCTCGGACATCGTAGCTTCCTGTTGCAGACTGAGGGATGATATCTTCTACTTCTTCTAGCTGCCGTTCAGTAGGGTCATTTGTCACAATATATTTTGGAAGTGACGAAGAGCATTTAGGAATTAGTGAGAGGAGCTCGTCTATGAGTGCGGATGCAGATTCTTCGTCATCGACAACGAATGATGCTACACCAGATGTCTGTGAGTGTTTCCCAGAACCCCCAAGAATCTCTTGATCGACCGGAACGCCGGTAAATTCATGGACCATGCGGGGCCCACTTACGTATGTGAAGGAATGTTTGACCATGATAACAAAGTCAACCAGCCCCAAAAGTAATGCTGATCCCGCTACTGCTGTTTGGTGAACGCAGATTATCGTGGGTATAACACCAGAACATCGAGTTAATTGTTTTGCAGCGGAGCCCCACCCATGAAGCGCTTCAATTCCAGAGTCTGGAGGAGCTCCGGTGGAGTTGAAATGAATAATTAAAGGTATCTGGTGATTGAAAGCAGCTTCTGCGCCAGAGGCTAATTTTTTCCCGTCGTTTCCCGTTAGGGCTATCGGTTCGGAGGGGGATCCAATTTGCACGCTTATGTAATCGCCAGATTCTCTTTGGTTAAGGGCTACTTTTGAATTTGCGGATATTTGTGCCAGTAGCTCGACCGAGGTAGTTGTCTCTGCGCTCACAATATGATCTTAGTGTCTGTAGGTCAGGAAATAGGGAGAAAAGAGTTTTAAGTCGCTAAGAAAATGCCGTCTTGGTCTGACCCATAGTCGCTAATCGTTTTTTTGACAGTGTCGCGGACAGCTCTGGCCGTTGCAGAAAGCGGAACGCGTTTATTCACAGCAAATCCGACTACGCGCCTTGTGAAGCCAGGCAGGGGAATGCGTTTCCAATTTTCGCTACCTTGTGCGGCAGTTGCTGGAAGCACAGCAGCTCCAAACCCGTCGGCGGCCAATGATGCTAAAAGCCTCATCCCGTCAACCTCGGCTTTCGGGGTCAGGGCGATATTCTCTTTTGCAAGATCTTTATCCAAACTATCTCTAAAGGGAACGCCTTTTGGGTTAAGAAGGAGAGGGTAGGCTGCGAGGTGCTCAGGTAAAATCTTGTCGAACTTTGCAAGTGGGTGGTCTTCAGGGGCAACGAGCATAGGTTCTTCTTCAAAGAGTGGCTCTAAGATAATATCTGGATGAGAAATCGGAAGATTGACAATAGCCGCATCGACGTTTCCTTGAACGACGAGGGGGATCAAACCGCTGGTAGTAGCGTCAACTATTTGAAGAGTTATTTTAGGGTGGCTCAAGTTAATCGAACCCAGAAGCTTTGGTGACAGCCAGCGTCCGGTTGTGCCTATCAGACCGAGCTTCACGAGGCCAGATACTTCGGAGTGGAGAGCTGTGACATCTAGCGCGATTGCTTCGAGTTCTGTTTGGATTCTTCTTGCGCGTTCAACGACGAGGATGCCCTCTTCAGTTAAAGTTCCAGAAGTGCGGTCGATAAGGGAAACATCTAGTTCTCTCTCTAAACGCAGTATGTGGGTTGACACGTTAGATTGAACGGTGTGGAGGGCATTTGCAGCAGCGCTAAATGTGCCGTGGTCAACTACAGCTACCAATGCGTTTAGTTGACGAATATCCATTTTCCACTATCTCTTAAAGAAACGATTTTTTACATCCTATCTATGGATTAGATAGTTTCCTATTGGGCTTTCGGGTGAAATGGGCGGCAATTCATTTTGTTGAGTTAGTTTGAGCACGGATTACATTTAGGGCGGATCCGGAAACGAACCAGTTAATTTGCTCTTCGCTAAAGGTGTGTGTCGTCTCGAAGCTAAATTGCTCTCCATTTGGTTTCGAGACCTCTACGGTCACAAGTTCATCTGGGGCAAGATCTTTTAGTCCCACGACGCCAATACGGTCATTCTCTTCAATCCGTTCATAGTCGTTAGGGTCAACAAAAGTTAAGGGAAGCATTCCTTGTTTTTTTAGGTTTGTTTCGTGGATACGCGCAAAGCTTCGAGCTATAGCTACAACTCCTAACCTAAATCGAGGTTCCATTGCCGCATGTTCTCGGCTTGACCCTTCGCCCATGTTCTCGTCGCCTATCACTACCCATTGCTGACCTAATTCATGGTACGACTTTGCAATATCAGGGAAGGATTGAGTTTCTCCAGTCAACTGATTTTTCCCGTATCCGACTTCGTAGCCAGAAAAGGCGTTAACAGCTCCTAAATAGAGATTGCCTGAGATATTTTCCAAATGTCCACGATATTTGAGCCATGGCCCAGCCATAGAGATGTGATCGGTAGTGAATTTCCCCGTTGCTTTAACAAGAATGGGAAGATTTGTATAATCGTTTCCGTCCCACTCAGAAAAAGGGGTTAAAAGTTGGAGGCGGGTGGAGTCAGGGGAGACTTGGACATCTACTTGACTTCCATCATCGGGAGGAGGGAGAAAAGTATCTACTCCAGGGTCGAAGCCGCTCGGAGGGAGTTCTAGGCCTTCGGGTGTTGACAATTTCACGCTTTCTCCGCTCTCATTGATTAGCTCATCAGTGACCGGGTCAAAATCAACTCTTCCGGAAAGAGCGAGGGCCATAACGGTTTCAGGGGAGGTGACGAAAGCAAGAGTTGCAGCGTCACCGTCATTGCGTTTAGGGAAGTTCCTATTGTAGGAGGTGACGATTACGTTAGGAGTTCCGGCTTCATGATCTTCAAGGGATCGATCCCATTGCCCTATACAAGGGCCACATGCGTTTGCTAGAACCACAGCTCCCAAGGCTTCAAAGTCGGCAAGTAGGCCATCACGGGTGATCGTTGCCCGAACCTTTTCGGAGCCGGGTGTAATCAGCAAGCGGGTTTTCGTTTTTAGTCCAGATTCAGCAGCCTCTCTTGCGATTGATGCCGCCCGAGTAATGTCCTCATATGAAGAGTTGGTGCAACTTCCAATTAGGGCGGCGCTTATTTCAAGAGGCCATCCGTTTTCCACAGCTTCAGGGCCAAGGTCTTTGAGCTCTCTAGCAAGGTCTGGAGTGTGCGGTCCGTTTATATGTGGTCGAAGTTCCGAGAGGTTGATGTGGATTACTTCATCAAAAAACTTTTCAGGTTGATCAAGGACTTCGGGATCAGCCTGAAGGTTGGCCGCGTGTTTATTAGCGAGGTCAGCTATTGTTTCCCTAGAAGTTGACCTTAGGTACCGCTCTATGGCTTTGTCGTACGGGAAAACGGAGGTTGTAGCTCCAATCTCAGCACCCATATTGCATATCGTTGCCTTGCCTGTAGCAGATAGGCTATTCGCTCCCTCTCCGAAGTACTCGACGATTGCACCAGTTCCGCCTTTAACGGTAAGGATTTCAGCAACTTTTAGAATAATGTCTTTTGGGGCGCTCCATCCATTGAGGGACCCTGTCAAGTGCACCCCGATTAGTTTTGGCCACCGTACATTCCATGGGAAACCAGTCATAACATCTACAGCATCTGCACCACCTACACCAATAGCGATCATTCCAAGACCACCTCCATTGGGGGTATGGCTGTCAGTTCCGATGATCATTCCCCCTGGAAATGCATACTGCTCTAAAACAACTTGATGGATAATTCCACTCCCAGGCTTCCAAAATCCTGCCCCATATTTAGCGCAGACAGATTCAAGAAAGTCGTATACTTCTGCATTTGTAGTGGATGCATTTAGTAGATCTTGTTTCCCGTTGATTTTGGCCTGAATTAGATGGTCGGCATGGGTCGTTGTGGGGACCGCAACTTCATCCAATCCGGCAGTCATAAATTGCAGCCAAGCCATCTGTGCTGTCGCATCTTGCATAGCTACACGGTCTGGTCGAAGGTCAACGTAGGAATCCCCCCGCTCGAGTTCTTGGTCGCTTCGGTCGAGGTGATTAATTAGTATTTTCTCGGCAAGGGTTAGCCCTCTAGCAAATCGTTCGCGCCCATGATTAATTCGTTCATCAAGGGTTGAATAAACCCGATCAATCAGTTCAATGGGGGTTGTTGAATTTACTGTCATTATGTTCTTTCTTGTCTGTGTATCTCATAATCTAGCAGGATTAAGTTTTATTTAGTGACTTAGTTTCTCTTAGCTAGATTAGATAATCGGCCATCTTCCCCTAGAGCTCTGCTGCTCGTTGACTCTTTGGGTCAGGTGCCATGCTCTTCTCCAGTTACTTGCTTGAGGTCCATGGAGAGTGGGTGTCTCTTCTTGGTATAAACGTTTTTTTGCATCCCACCAATTACTAGAGGTTTCGTCGGCTAGTTCGGACACTGAAGTTTCAATCCGTTTCGCTAATGACCTTGAACTTTCTCCGTCGGTAGGCCAAATTGGCTTTCCAAAATTTACAGTAGTTTTGGCTCTTTTGGGAAGATTTCTCCCCTTGCGGAGGATCGAGCCTGTTCCAGAAAGGTGAATTGGGACGATAGGGACTTTGCATCGGAGCGACAAGTACGCTGCTCCTCCCCTGAATGGTTGGCCCCAACCATCTGGTGACCGGCCACCTTCGGGGAAAACCATGAAGCTCCACCCCTTGTCGATTAAAGAAGCGATGTCATCAGAGGACTTACGGGCAATTTTTTTTCGCTCAATTGGTATTGCTCCAATGAATAGTGCTGAGAACGCTCCTTTAAGTCGTGAAGAAAAAAAATAGTCAGCAGCAGCTCCCACCACTAGTTTTCTCCTCCAGCGAACCGGAAGGCTGGTAAGAACTAGGGGAGTGTCAATGTGGCTATGGTGGTTAGCAACGAATATTACAGGCTGGTATTCAGGGATGTCAGATAGTGTGTGAAGTCCGATCATTGCGGGCTTGGCGAAAAAGTGGATAATGGGACGCATAGGGAATTCGCTAAACAGCATGCGGATAGTCTGGGCAGGTGTCCGACGTGCCCAGTCTGTTCTGAATGAACTACCTGTTTTTGATTCTATGGGAAGTGGGTCAATTCCTTTGGGCGTAGAAGGAGAACGATAAGGAAATTGCGCTGTTCTAATAAATTTTAAGTTAACTATTCGTCGTCGCGTGCCATCGATAGCATGCTGGATTTGTTTAGTTTTTCTGCGGATCTCTCGTGTTGACAGTTTCTTTGGCATTTCTTCCCCTACTGGACACTCGCCATGGAAATTGGGGGGGTTTTCAAATGAGTGATGGTCGGTTGCGGCCCAACTACATCCGTTGCTATTTCAAAAGCATCGTGAAGTGTAGTGGCTGGACGGAAACCTAATCTTCGGACAGATTCTACGTTTCCACCTACGATAATGACTTGACCAAGATGATCTAGGGCGTGTGCACACCAGTACCACATGTAGAAAGGGTGGACCCCATGGTATGCATACGAAGTCCTGTATAGGTGGCGGTACCATTCATCTTCGGCGAAAGCTTTTTCGAACCGTGTGCTCATTTCGACCGGATCTTTCGTTTGGCTTAAGACTCGCTCAAAAAAGTCGATATAGCTCGGGTGGTGCACAGGGTGAAACTCCCAAGGAGTCGGATGAGTCATAATAACTACTCCACCCTCTCTAACAAGGGGCTTCCCGCAGTACATGTTGAAGAGGTAGCCCAATCCCAAACAAGCCACAAGAATAGGGTTCATTACTGAGTTGACATTGTAGGGGCAAATATATGGAAGCCCCATAGTAAGGATGTCTGTCTGCCCTTGGACGTCAACGAGCTGTTGTTTATATACATTTTCGGTTGTTTGTTTGTGAACTGCTTCAACTTCGCCAGCCTGTATTGAAGTCATTTCGTATGGAGATTGCCAAGCGTTAAATATCTTTCTTTTGGTTGATGATTTCATTCTGCGTAAACCAGTTTGGTAACCGACAAATGCAGCTCGATCAGCTAATGTCCACTCCCATTCACGTTTTTGCATCATAGCCAGGGGTCCATCGTGGCCAAATGTGTTGTTATTTACAGTCGTTTCAATCTGGAAGATCTGTATTCCGGAGTCACGAAGCACTTTCCCCTGACGCCAGTTTGATTTATGTAATTCAGAATTCTCTTGGTCCATAAAGCTTCGAGATTGAACCATCGTCTTCGGATTATGGTGGTGTCGTAAAGCTGTATATCCAGAGAGCCCGGTAGCGGTGCTTTTCCAGCCACCGTCCATTGCTACAAGATTGATATTGACATAGACGATAAGGTCCGACTCGGCAGCTCTTCGGTTCATTTGAACATCCTCTCCGTGAGGGGTTGTTCCAATTATTGTCATCCCTTCGGGGTCTTCGGCATCGTGATTGTAGAGGTGGCCAGCTGGGGCAAATGCATCGTACACGCGGTCACCTACAGCATGCCGTAACTCGCTTTCTGTCATTCGCCTATGGAGTGCTAGTGCTGCAATGATGTGCACATCGTCTACTCCTTGCTGAGCTGCGAGGTCGAGAACCGCTTCAATCACCCGCTGTCTGATATCGGGAGCGCGCATAGGGGGAAGAGGTAACGAGATGTCATCAAAGGCAATTGTTAATTTCATGCCTGGTGTGAGTAGCGCCGATAAAGGAGGGGAATCGCCTAAGGGGTTCTCAAGGGCATCTCGTATATGTCGATCTGGGTTATTTAAGCCAGGAAGAGGTTCAGGCGGGTAAAGGATACGAGAGCGTCCAGCAGGGAGCTTTTCAAGCCGGAAGCCTTCTCCGTGATGGAAAAGTACCGGAGGGGTAGACCTATCAACATCAAGAACTAACCCCGGTCGCGGATTCCTTCGCCTCTCGTCTACCATTCTCTTACTCCTTTGCTCTAGTTCCAAGGGGAAGTAGCTTGGACGGTGATCCACCTACCCGTTGGAAGTTTTCAATTAGCCACCCACGCCTATTCGCTAATGAGGCGAGCTTGGGTTCAGGGTTTACAGCCACAGGGAAGCCCACGGCTTCAAGCATGGGAAGATCACTCGTAGAATCCGCGTAGGCTACAGTCTCCGCAAGGTCAAAGTTGTTTTCTTCAGCGTATCTACGTAATACTGCGGCCCGTGTTTCACCTATTGGGGGGACTTGCTGCATTTGTCCAGTGTAATAATTTTCCTTATGGGAAAGTGTTGCTGAGATAATCTCATCGAAAAGTGGCTTGAGGGGTTTGACAACAAAGTCAAGGGCACCAGTTATAAGCACTGTTCGATGGCCAAGCGCTTTATGTTCGCGGACCCTTCGTAATCCAGCAGGAAAAGATTTCGCAAGAATTAGTTCGCTGAACATTTCGAAAGAATCTTCATCCAATTGCGTAACTGGGGCATCTGCGTATCTCCTGTAGAAACTGCGCAGAAAATCAGATCTGTCTTTTCTGTCGAGAGCGAGCATCCCTGGCGCTTGCGCAAGTGTCTTCATCACCAATTTAACTCGTTCTGACTTAGGTAGACGTTTCGTCGCTAGATAGCTCCAAGATGAGACGACGTTCGAAGCAATAAGGGTATTCTCTAGATCAAAAACAGCTAACTGTCTTCTTTCGTCTAGTACTTGATTTCGGAGACGTAATGAGCGTGACTTTCCGGTGGTATTCGATGGGCTCGTTTTAACTCTCCCTTTAGCGATAACAGTAGGCAAATGTATTTCGTTGATGTACTCGAACCAATCGATTGCTCTCGGGTCGAATGGAAAAGATTCCTTGTCGCCTTCCGTGAGTGAATCCCATAGAGAAAGGAGATTATTCACAGAATATAAAGCTTCACATTCAACATATTTCCCATAAAGAGTGACATATTCCAATGCCTTGTCCACTTCATCTTTGCGGTCTTGAATATCACTCAGGAGCCCTGCTTGTTTGCCACGCAGCGGAAGCTTAAGAAGAGCTTGTTCTGCTTGCCCTAATATGCGCTCAGCACGATTCAATTGTGACTCAACGCGCCCACGACCAGGAAATTTCCATTTTGCGGGGGCTATGGGCTGATTCTTCTCATCATAAATAGGGTTTTCGCCAAAGAAGCTATGAATCCAGTCAGTAAGAGTCGATGTGCGTATGGGGTTGCTGCTTCCAGAAGCAACTTGATATATCGTTGTTTCTTCTTTTGGTTGTTCAGCTGCTGCAGCCACGATGGCTGAAGCGACTAGATCTACTGGGATGATGTCTGCGATTCCCTCTGGGATTCCTGGGAATTCTTTCAACGTACCCTTTCCAAAGTTCAGTATGATTGGTTCAGCCATACGAAAGCCGCGTATCCAACCAGAGGTAGGAGACCTCCAAGAGGATTCAATGATTGAAGGCCTGACGATAGTTAGTGGAATATTGCTACGTACTTCCTCTACGGCCTGTTCAGCCATTGCTTTCGTAAAGGCGTATGCATCAGGGAAGCCTAAAGAATTAGCTCGTTCTCTTCCGGCCTCGACCATTTGGTCTTTAACCCACCTTTGTCTCAGTTGCTCAGTTTTTTTGGCAAGTGCGGGGGTGCCAGCAGCTCCTAGTTCAGAACGAGCAATTTTTCGAAAGCTTTCAAGGTTCGATGGCCTGCGGCTTGCATCCTCTACATATGACCGTGTTCGTCGAGCGGCAGTAGTTTCTTCATTCCAGTCCATAGGCACATAGAAAGGGATTTCCGTTAGGGGGAGTTCAGGGGCATCTCCTTTTCTGTTCCCAGCTACATAGCAAGTGCTTACCATCACCAAGTGTGGAGTTATCTCTAGCTCGTTTAATATATTGACTAGACGAACTGGCCCCATAAGGTTAACTTCTGCTGCTCTATCGAGCGGCTCATCGAAACTCACAGCAGCAGCGCTATGTATCACAATATCGCAGCTTTTTAAAGCTTCCAGTCCGTCATCATCAAGGCCAAGCCCCTCTTCGGCGATGTCAGCAGGTACAGGAACAATCTGGTTCTCGATAAGTTGATTAAACTTTTCATCGCCGATTCTTTTTTTCAGAGTGTCGAAGGCATCATTGTTTAAAATGTCTCTTTGTACGCGGCGGTCAGCTGAACGTTGAGAGCTTCGGACAAGAAGCACAAGTTTGACATCCTCAATTTCACGGAGCATCAGCTCTACGAGGGCGGTACCAAGGAATCCTGTAGATCCAGTAATGGCGATTCTCTTGCCTTTGAGCCGTTCTTTAATCACATCTACTTTCTACCACTTGGTAGGCAATGCTACAATCTTTACGTGAAGACTTCTGACCGAATACTGAATGCGGCGACTATTGCTTTTGGGGAGAACGGATACGATGGAACCAGTCTTG
>JAQWQL010000025.1 GCA_029244605.1 Acidimicrobiales bacterium
CAAGCGCAGCAAGAAGTTCGTAATGCATTATCTAGTTCACCCGAGTCTAATAAAGCACGCGAACAAATACTGAAGTTCATGAGAGCCCATAATGATGCTCTTCACCGAACGTGCGTTGAAGGGCACTTAACCGGGTCAGCACTTATAGTAGAAAACTCACGGGAGCGTGTTCTCGTTATGCTTCACAAAAAGCTCGGGATATGGCTCCAACCAGGTGGCCATGCAGATGGTGAAGGGTACTTGTCTAATGTTGCCTACCGGGAGGCCTTTGAAGAAACGGGTATCAGGGGGCTAGCCCTTTGGAGCAATGCGATAGATTGCGATGTGCATAGAATCCCAGAGTACGGAAATGAAAAAGAACACTTCCACTATGATCTGACGTACCTTTTGCTAGCACCAGAGAACGCAGTGATAAGACGTAACCACGAAAGTGAAGATATGCGATGGGTGACGCTCGAAGAGTTAAAGAAACTTTCCGGAGAGGAGAGGCTTCAACGCCTAGCTCGAGTAGGCCTCCAACTAGCTAATAAAACTAGCTGATTACGATAGTAAAATATGATTGCAAAGCTATTGTCGTCTCCGAAGCCGGAAGCAGCCCTACACTCACCTCATGGTCATTGTGCGTAAAAAGCTCCACCTATTTACTCTGCTGCTTCTATCAATTGTGATATTCGCATGTGGGGCTAGCGAAGAGACTTCAAATTCTGAGAAAGAAACAGGGAAGGCGGTAGCTTCTGAAGCAACCACAGAGGAGGAAGCAGAAAGCACTCCAGAAGAAACTTCAAGTGCAGTGGAGGAAGAGAGTTCACAGGTAGAGGTGATCAGTTTTGAAGACAGAATTCTTCCAATAATTGAATCGTCGTGCGCACGTTGCCACATTGGAGCTGGCCCTGGAACCACACACGCGCTTCTAGAAACTGCTTCTGATGTGTCAGCGAATGCTTTTGCAGTTGCAGCAGTTGTCGAAGCAGGGGTTATGCCTCCGTGGCCAGCTTCTGACTTAAGTGTCCCATTCGAGCATGATTGGAGTTTGAGCCAGCAAGATCGGGATGCAGTTATCGAATGGACCCGATCCGGCGGCGCAGTTGATATAGATCCAGCAACTAAGATTACTGCTGCTGAAGGAGTTAACCATCTTGTAAATTATGATCAGGAAATCTTTCCAATAGGAAACTACGACGGAGATAAGGGCCAAACCGACGAATATCGCTGCTTTATCTATGACCCTCAACTCACTGAACGTAAATTCCTCATTGGGTATGAATTCATTCCCGATCAAACGGAAGTTGTCCACCATCTAGTCGGATACAGAGTCCCGCAAGACCTTCGAGAAGCAGCTGATCAGAAAAACTTTTCTGATGGGCAAGGCGGCTGGAGCTGCTTTGGAGGCACTGGACTTGGAGGGAATCAAATAGGCACGCTTAATCAAATGATTACGCTCTGGGGGCCCGGAACTGGGGCGGTCGAATACCAGAATGGGCATGGCCTGATCATGGAACCGGGTGATTTTTTCGTAATGCAGATCCATTACCACTATGACGTCGAAGCTCCGGCAGATAATTCTTCTTTTCGAGCAAATTGGAGTACAGACGAAGCTATAAGCCCAGTGGAGCTTGTTCAATATTTCAGCCCAGCAGAAATACCTTGTTCGACAACTGAATTCGGGCCGCTATGTGATCGCGAGGCATCACTTGTTGACCGACTGGCCAGTTATGACGGAGAAGGAGTGCAAGCAGACACGATCTTAGATTTGTGTGGCTACGCTCCAGAGGATTTTGCCCATATGACTGATGGTTATGCTTCATCAATTTGTGATCAATCGGCTAGATTCTCCGGAAAGGTCGTTTCGGTTCTCGGCCACCAGCACGGCATTGGAACGACATTTAGGATGACCCTCAACCCTGGTACACCTGAAGAGCGTATCCTCCTTGATATTCCCAAATGGGACTTTGAGTGGCAATTTAACTACGACCCAATCGAAGAGATAACAATAAAACCCGATGACGTTATCCGTTTGGAATGCACATGGGACCGTTCGCTAAGGCCGCCAGATGCTGAACCAAGGTATGTGCTGTGGGCTGATGGAAGCGACGATGAGATGTGCTTTGGAGTAATTATGAGCACGCGAACATAACTCTTCTTCCCTCCAACCCCGTAGGGAGTTGTCGCAAGTTATGCAAAGACCGTTCAACAACCTAAGATATTACTAATGATCCCCAAAATAATTAGCGCAGATGACCATGTCATAGAACCTGCCAACGTTTGGCAGGACCGAGTTCCCTCGAAACACAAGGAGCTGGCACCTAAAATAGTTGTTGCCCCTCAAGGAGAAATGACCTTAGACGACGGCGTGTGGGTGGAAACTCCGGGGACAGGAGAGAAGATGGCGTCATGGTGGCATTTTGAAAACAAACGCTACCAAATTAAGCAAATGGTTGCATGTCCTGGCGTACCCCCTGAAGAAGTCACTATGGAGGGGGTAACATACGACGATATAGCAGATGGTTGTTACGACCCTAAAGCAAGGCTTGCTGACATGGACCTCAACCATGTGGAAGCATCGCTTTGCTTTCCGAACTACCCAAGATTCTGCGGACAGATCTTTTCTGAAGCTGATGATCTTGAACTGGGCTTGCTGTGTGTGCAAGCCTACAACGACTGGATGATTGATGAATGGTGCGGAGATAGCGGGGGTCGCCTGATTCCGCTATGTATAGTCCCTCTTTGGGATCCTAAACTCGCTGCAGAAGAAATCTATCGAGTAGCGGAGCGAGGTTGCCGAGCTGTAGCTTGGTCTGAACTTCCTTCCTGGCTTGGTCAGCCCGGAATTCATGGAGACCATTGGGACCCATTCTTTCAGGCTTGCGAAACTACCGGAACCGTTATCTGTATGCATATCGGATCAGGAACCCGAACGGTTCAAACATCGCCAGAAGCCCCAACCGTTGTAACAGCGAATCTAATTGTCTGTAACAGTGCCGCATCAATGATTGACTGGATATTCTCGGGGAAGTTTGAGCAATTCCCTAACCTAAAACTCCTTTATGCCGAAAGCCAGATTGGTTGGATTCCATATTTCATCGAACGCGCTGACGATACGTGGCACACACACCAATGGGCACAAGGGGAGAATAGGATTCCTAAGCCTCCTTCCTACTATTACCGTAAGCATGTGAACAGCTGTTTTTTCAAGGACACGGTAGGGATAGGACTCCTTGATCAGATCGGTGTTGATAACGTCCTCTTTGAAACTGACTATCCACATCAAGATGGAACTTTCCCAAATTCTGCTACAGTCGCTGAAGAGTTGTTTGGACATCTAGGGCAAGACGAGATCTATAAGATAGCTCGCGGTAATGCTATCAACCTCTTTGGGTTAGATTTCGATAGCTGAAGGAGGATATATGGCTGGACAAGGTCCTAAATCAACAGATCAGTATGTCGAACAGGTCTGGGAGACCCCGAGTCACAACGACATTGTGGACCTTACCAAAGTCCATGTCGAGGCTATGGAGATGACTAATGACGACATGGTGTGGGTACAAGCAGGAATGCACCATGTCCTCTTGACAACAATTGGAAGAAAGTCAGGAAATCGCCATAAGGTAGCACTTCCAATCTGGAAAGATCGAAATGGAAACCGGATTGTCGTTGCTTCCTTCGCTGGAGCTGACAGGAGTCCATCTTGGTTCGTCAATCTTCGCGATAAAAAAGCGAATCCGAGACTCCTGTGCCAAGTTCAGGATGGCAAGTTCTGGTCTGAACCCGAAATACTTGAAGGAGAAGAGTATGAGATTGTTTGGGGACAGTTATGTGCAGACCGAGCTTGGTATGCGGACTACCAAGATAGAACAAGCCGTAAGATCCCACTCGTGCGGTTGCCGGAAACTGAACGAATTGAAGATTAAATCTCTAAATAATCTTTTATTCCTTGAAGAACCTTCACCATGTTTGCTTTGAGTGAAGCTGCACGGTTCATAATTATTTGCTCTTCTTTGTCTGGATGCTGCTCGATGATTCTAGTTAGTCCTGATGGTCCAGGCCCTAAAAGAGCTTTATGACGTAGCCGCACCGAACTTCCGAAAGATTCGAGTTCGTATCTCCATCGAGCACCAGGAGAGGAGGTGTCGCCAGTGCACCACCCAAAGACACGTTTTTCTTCGTATGCGTCAACCGTGCACTCTACTGTCCACTCACCAATATTTTCGTTCTGGTTTTTGCCTTGAAATTTCGAACCGAGAGCTATCCGTTCAGTCTGATCATTCCATTCGGCTGAAACAAATTCATCTGAGTACTTTGCAGGAAAATTTATGTCGGTTACGACATCCCAGACGCTAGAGACCGAAGCGTCGATATCTACCTCGACTGAAACACCTGGCCCATCAGAGAAAGAAATCGGTGAACTCGAAGGATCCTCAAAAGTTATTCCGTAACTATCGAAATAGGATATGTCCTGAGCCGGAGTTCGTTGAACTTTTGAGAAATTTGTCCCTTTTGTCCAAGCAACAGGCAGCAGCGCGATTTCAGTAACCTCATCAGGGATACTGAGGATTCTTTTAAGTTCATCTTGTTCACCTAGTACTGCCGTTGTCCAAGCGCTTCCTAACCCGCGCGCTCTGAGGGCAAGGCAGAAACTCCAAGCGCTCTGGATAACTGAGTCAAAAAGTCCGGGTTTTCCAGAGTTGTCATGGATTCCGATAATCGTCGGGATGACGATCGCCGGAGCTTTCTCCAAATTCTCAGCTAAATACGCGGCAGATTCCATCATCTTTTCATTCGGGTGGCCGGTTCCAGCTAGTTGATCCCTCGCTTGGATCATCCAATTTCCTGCAGCTTTAAGATAGAGGTCTGCGATTTTTTCCTTCTGTGATTTTCCGGTAACGATTATCCACCTCCGACTGCTCCTATTCCCACCTGTTGGTGCCTGTTCCGCGATATCGATACAGTCCAAGATGATTTGAGGGTCTACTTCGCGTTCGAAGTCAAGTCTCAGCCTGACGGATCTAGTTGTCGAAAGAACGTAATCGATTGCGTTAGAATCTAAATCCATTTCAATGTTTTACCACCATCTGGGTTACATAAGGAATCAGAAGTGCATTTCAAGGCATACTGTAAAAGTGTTTCCCTTACCAATTGAAGCGATTTTCAACCCTGAACTCACTGAGCTAAATCGTCTACCGATGCGAGTGCCGTTGTCTTCACATGAGAGCATAGAAGAGGCAAGAGAAGGTAAAAGCTCCTCCATGAAAGTATCTCTTGACGGCGATTGGAAATTTAAACTTCTCAAGACTCCCAATGACGCCCCCGAATCTTGGGCCGATCGGGATTTTGACGACGCACACTGGGACCAAATTGTGGTCCCTGGAGTGTGGACTCGGCAAAGAACTGATGACCTTCCTCATTACACAAACATTGTGATGCCTTGGGAAGGTCTGGAACCGCCCGAAACTCCTAAACAAAATCCGACAGGGCTCTATAGAACAATGTTTGATTTGCCGGCTAACTGGGGAGAAAGGCAAATAACTATCCAAATTGGAGCAGCAGAAAGCTTACTTTTGGTATGGTGCAACGGGTCATTTGTCGGATTAGGTAAGGACAGTCGACTTTCAAGTGAGTTTGACTTAACTCCGTACATTGAGAAAACAGGTAACTGTATTTCAATTATGGTT
>JAQWQL010000063.1 GCA_029244605.1 Acidimicrobiales bacterium
CACGCTCGTTCGGAGTTAATTGGTCTACCACGAGATGGACGCCTTTCGAATACACAATTTGGTTTCGCGTGTGTGTATTCCATGTTTTGTTCAACCCATCAAGGAACGGCCCCGCTGCATTAATAACTACTTTCGCTTCCACATTGACCGGGCTGCCACTTACACAGTCACGAAGTTGGGCATGCCACATACCTTTTGAACGTTCAGCATTTTCTAATTCAACATAATTTGCAGCTACTGCCCCAACATCCATCGCTGAACGAACGAAATTGAAAACGAATCTCGCATCGTTGTCTTTCAGGTACGCATCGGCGTATTCAATGCCACCAACAGTCCCAACAGTATTTACTATCGGTTCGATGCGTTCAATAGTTTCGGGGCTCATTGGACGAGGGGCATTGGTTTTGAAGTTTCCGATGCCCCAATAAGCAAAAGCGCCCACGCCAACAACCCATGGGGGGAAAGGAGCAGTTTCACCTACAACGCCAAGAAAACCGATCTCTTTGACATTTGCCGGATATGCGCGCATAAGCCGATTTCTGCTCATGCACAGTTTCCGTACCAAAGGAAATTCATAGTTTTCTAGATATTTGATTCCGCCCCAAACAAGATTAGATGACTCTTGACTCGTAAATCCGGCAAAATCGCCACGATCTATGAGAGCAACAGATGCACCACGTGCAGAAAGAGCTGCAGCTGAGACAGCTCCGTTTATTCCACCTCCGACTATGAGGACATCGAAGGTTCCTCCATCGAGTTTGTCAAGGTTTGTTTCTCTGAGACTCACAGTTTGACATTATCGCCCTCAGAGCATTCTCCAAATCTGAATTCAAAAAGTGGCTTCTTTTCATTACATGGTGAAGCGGAGATTTCGGGCGGCTTTCTCTCCCCATTGGTTATCGCCAGACCATGAAATACGGCCAGCATCGATCTCACTCTGAGGATCTACTCTTCCACAGGCAAGCATTATGAAACTTGAACTATCTGCTACTAGCTCGACCGAAGGCCCATCAACCTTATCAACAACCTGCGCTCGTCCATCAACATTGACAAACATGTCACGTTCGATACCTCCGGTTAATCGGAATCCGATACTCATTCCTTCTGGCAGGCCGATTTTTTTCCCAACGATATATCCCAAAGAACCATGGACCTCATCGAGTGCAATTTTGGCATGGGCACCAGAGTCATTTGTTTCTATACCTAGTGGAAGAGTCATGTCTCTCTGATGAACCCAAAAATCAAAAATACGAATATTCATAAAACGCCCATACGTGCCAGGCCCAACTGGTGTCATGCACTCTAAATCCCATGTTTCGTCACTTAGTTCAGCTAATTCCTTACGGCGGTCATTCACAATAGTGATTGAACGGTCAAGAAGTTCCATTGCGCTGAGACTTTCAGCTTCACTTTCAAATTCAGCCATCTTCGGGAAAGGCGGCCATTCGTCCGCGTTCTGAGGCACCCAGTTCAACAAGAGATTTTCTATACCCGCGAGGTGGGTGACGACCCCTTTTACATCCCAATCGGGGCAAAGCGATTGTGTTTGCCAATCAGATTCGCTGAGGTTTGAAATAAGTGATTCAAACTCATTGAAACAGTTTTCTAATGCTGGCATTGTGTCATTACGGCTACTCATGCGTATACCTAACTACTTTCTGCGTCTTCTGTGCTTGCTATAGAAACTAGCGCTAAGTCAGAAAGATTATAAATTTTCTTCTATTCGTTTCTTCTTATCTAGCAGATATGGGCAAGATAGACATAAGGTGAATAGGTAAATTCTTATCGGAGGAACAATGGCTGGCTTAGAAACAACACCCGAAATGTTTGATCTTAGGATGTCGGAAGAAGTCCGACCACTCTTTGATGCAGTGACAAAATTTATTGCGGAAGAAGTAGATCCCCATACCAACGAATTTTTCCGTCTTGGTGAAGGCCGAGAAGAACGTTGGGGATATGGAGAAGGCCAACTTGAGCTATTGGATTCAATCAAAGCCAAGGCGAAAGAACAAGGGCTGTGGAATTTCTTTCTTCCAGATGCTGAAACAGGAGAAGGACTTAAAAACCTTGACTATGCATACATAGCGACAGAACTAGGGAAAAACCCTATTGCTTCACAAAGCCTTAACTGTTCAGCCCCAGATACTGGGAACATGGAAGTCCTTGAACGTGTAGGAACTCCGGAGCAGAAAGAACACTGGTTAACGCCTCTCCTTAACGGTGAGATCCGATCAGCGTATGCGATGACAGAACCTGATATCCCCTCGTCAGATGCCAAGAACATTTCCTGCAGCGCAATCCTTGATGGTGACGAATGGGTTATTAATGGAGAAAAATTTTACATTTCAGGAGCTGGAGACCCACGCTGCAAAATCATGATATGCATGGTCCAAACCAACCCTGATGGGCCACCGCATAAACGTCAATCACAAATTCTTGTTCCTATGGACAACCCAGGAGTGGAAATACTTGGACCATGCCATGTCTTTGGGAAAGATGACGCACCGCACGGCCACATGCACCTTCGATTTAATGATTGCCGCGTACCCAAAGACAATATTCTTCTCGGAGAGGGAAGAGGGTTCGAAATTTCTCAAGTGAGGCTAGGCCCCGGAAGAATACATCACTGTATGCGATCAATCGGGGCAGCCGAGCGAGCAATTGAAATGATGGTGAAACGTGGACTAACCCGAGAAGCTTTCGGGAAACCCATAGCAAGCCTAGGAAAAAATATTGAAGTTATCGCTAAAGCAAGAATAGAAATTGAATCTATGCGACGTATGGTCTTAACAGCAGCAAAAGCCATGGATGAGTTAGGTAACGAAGCTGCACGAGTTTGGGTGAGTGCAGTGAAAGCCATGGTTCCAATTCGTGTATGCCACATCATTGATGAAGCAATTCAATTTCACGGAGCAGCAGGTGTATCACAATGGACACCGCTAGCAGATATGTACACCAGTCAGCGAACACTCCGCCTCGCTGATGGGCCAGATGAAGTCCACTGGTTTGTTGTCGGAAGAGCTGAACTGCGACGTTGGGAAGAAGAAGGCGGGATCAAATACGACCCCAAAGCCGATTACTACTCAAAAGATTCTAAGACGGTATTAACCGCAGGAATCTAACGCTATTCAGTTCTGCAGTTTAAAAATATCAAAAAAACAGTCCATAATTATTAAGAGATACCTATGGAAGACACCTCAAACGCTCCAAAATTTCATATCGATAGAAGCAAGTACGGTGAAGGCCTCCTCAACTGGTTCCAAGACGCGCATCCAGAACACAAGAATGTAGAAATAGGAGAGATCGATATTCCCGTAGCAACGGGATTCTCCAATGAAACAGTTTTCTTCAATATTTCTTCAGATACGGACGATGGAAGACATGAAGGTCGATATGTGGCGCGAATAGAGCCAGAAGATGGTGGCATGTTTCCAGTCCAAACACCAGAATGCGACGTTTCAGTCGATTTACAACAACGCGTGATGAGCACTGTTCAGGACAACAGTGATGTTCCCCTTCCCACTATTGGAAAAATCCAACCAAGCACATACCTTGGGCTACCTTTTTTCGTGATGGTTCATGTAGATGGAGAAATCCCATCTGATCGACCTAGATACACGGAGGAAGGCTTTGTCGTTGATGACGCAACAGATCACCAGCGAACACAAATGGTACAAACCGGGCTAGAGGCAATGTCGGGAATTCATCAGATTGATTGGAAATCAGCGGATCTACATTGGTTAAATCCATGCCAGAGAGAACCAACACAGGCGAAACAAATAGAAATCTACAGAAAATATGTTGAAAAGGAATTAGCCGGACGAGATCACCCAGTAATGGCGTATGCACTTGATTGGCTAGCAGACAATGACCCTTTGGATGACCGGATTGGCTTGAGCTGGGGAGATGCCCGATTAGGAAATATTATCTGGCAAGACTATACCCCAGCAGCTGTCGTGGATTGGGAAGCTTGTGCTCTCAGCCCCACAGAAGCAGATCTAGGTTGGTGGTTGATGTTTGACAGAATGTCCTTTGATGATGTCGGCGTTGAACGACTCTCTGGCTACCCGACGAGAGAAGAGCAAACAGCGTATTATGAGAAAATTTCTGGTCGAGAAGTTCGGAATCCTCACTACTGGGAAGTATTCGCCATTATGCGTTTCTGCGCTATCTTCATTCGCCTAGGTGACAGATTAACGAACATTGGCCTGTTCCCTCCAGAAATGAACCCAGCAGTAGGGAATATGGTAACCCAATCACTGGCGACCCTTCTCGAGATCGAAAACCCAACTCCTAGCCTTATCTAATTTCTGAGCTAGAATTTCGTGTTTTGTGCGTGCGGAAAAGAAGCAGCAGGAAGCCTAATACGGGGACTAAACCGATGAAGGCAACGTAATGGCAGAGGGTTTTGTAATCTGTCATTGAAACCATTAATCCTGACCCTAAGCCGGCAGCTCCACCAGAAGCAGACATGATGGTATCTGCCAACCCCTGAACCCTGACGCGGATGGATCCTTCAAATTCATTTGTGAGTAAAGCCGAAGAAGCGATAAGCCCACAACTCCAACCTAAACCTATTAGAAACAATCCAACAAAAACTCCAGCGCTTTCGCTTGGTTCAGTGTGTGATGCCATTTCCGCACCGATAAATAACATAACTCCACCTGTTGCCAAGATAGGACCAGCCGTTACGCGGTCTACGAGCCAACCTATGGCAGGGGCAGCTGCATACATCCCTATAATGTGCAATGAAATTACAAACCCGATGATCTCTAACTCATGCCCCCCATCGTTCATATGTAATGGAGTCATTGTCATCACACCTACCATGACAATGTGGCCTACAGCCATCGAACCCACAGCGAGCTTCCCGATTGATGACCCTGCGATAGATGTGACTGCCTCTTTAAAGCCCCGGTCTTTTTTTGAAGTTCCTAATCCGCCTGATACGACGAGGGGGTCAGGGCGAAGCCATAGGTGGATGATTGTTGCAGAGATTGCGAAAAGTATGGCAGAGATCAGGTATGGGCCTGCCAATTCAGGAATGCTAATGATCTTTGCAAGCCTTTTGGCAGGGCCGAAACCGATGGTTGGGCCGAGAACCGCTCCAATTGTAGAAGACCAAACTAAAGTTCCGATAGCTCGTGCCCTGTGGTCAGGGGAGGCGAGATCTGCTGCTGCAAAACGCGCCGCTAAGCTAGATGCGCTTCCTACGCCGACCCCAAGAAGGCCTGGAATTAAAAGAAGGTACCAGCTTGTAAGCGCTGCAGCCATAGCGATGAGTGAGCCAACTGACGCAGTTACGTATCCCATTAGAAGCCCAGGTCGCCTCCCATAAGTTACCATCAGGCGCGCCAGCCATAAGGTGGCAAATGCCGAGCCCACCGTTGCACTGGCTGCAGCAAGCCCGCCGAGCGTTTCAGAGTTCGTTAACTCTTCTCCAAGCACAGCAGCAGCTGAATACGCAGCAGTCATTCCAGCCCCAGCAGGTATTAATCCAGCTACCAGAGTTCTCAGAGTGCGCTGCTGAAGAAGAGAAAGCTCGTCAGTATTCTCTATTTCCATGAGGTAATCGAATCAATTATTCCGTGCGAACATACCGCCATCAACAGGTATGGCAGTACCAGTGATATATGAAGATGACGGAAGGACAAGAGATAGCGTTATGTGGGCGACTTCCTCCGGATCTCCAAACCGTCGAAGAGCTGTTTTGCGTCGAGCAAAGATTTCTTTAGACTCTGAAGGTATTTTCTCAGTCATCCCTGTATGTATTGGACCTGGACAGACCGCATTTATTGTTACACCCGACGGTCCAAGCTCAACAGCTAATGCTTTGGTTAAACCAACTACACCATGCTTAGAAGCCGTATAAGGACTAATTCCAGCAGAACCGCCAAGCCCTTCAGTGCTAGCAATGTTCACAACTCTTCCTTGTTGGTCCCGACGGAGATCATCAAGACAGGCTCGTATTAGACGCATCTGAGCATCAAGGTTTACAGTAAAAGTAGCTTCCCATAGATCTTCGAAATCTGGGCTATCAATTGGTCCTCCTACGCTAATGCCGGCATTATTAACCAAAATATCTATAGGCCCTAAATCATATCGAACTTGATCAACTAGTTCGGTCGCAGCTTCTCGTCTCTGAAGATCAATGACATACCTATTTGCTGTTCCTCCTGAATCTTTGATTTCGTTGAATGTTCGCTCAAGTCCCGTTTGATTAACATCACACAGAGCAACCAAAGCGCCTTCATCGGAGAATAGGTGAGCCGTTGCACGGCCCATTCCGCTCGCTGCCCCAGTGACGATAGCGACCTTTCCTTTAATTGATCTGCTTAATTCGCCTAATGGACCCATTTAAAAGATCCTATAAGCAAATAGTTCCTTTGACCTTAGAAACATTAAACATGGATCCACAGGAAGGCTTGAGAACCTAATTTCCATAAAGCGAATTCGTAACTGAGAAGGTGTATGGTGGCCTAGCGAACCGAAAGCTTAGCTTACAGGGGCTATTCAGAAACTGGGAGGGTTTCGATGGATGCAGAAACCACGTTTGTTCCCAGAAAAGCTTGGATGACGTTAGCTGTCGCCTCTGTGGCTTCTTTTATGATCGCCATTGAGACATCCATAATCTCACTAGCATTACCGCAATTACGTGATGGGTTCCCAGATGCATCCGAAACGAAACTGTCATGGGTAGTTAATGCGTACACCATTGGAGTCGCTTCACTTTTGCTCGTTTCAGGTTGGCTTGCTGACAGATTCGGAAGAAAGAGGTTGTTCTTCGGTGGGTTATTTATCTTCTTTGTTGCGTCATTTGTTGCTGCATTATCTCCGTCTGCAAATTTCCTCATTACTGTTCGAGTCTTTCAAGCAATCGGTGGAGCTATGCAATATCCAGCTGGACTTGCGCTCCTCCTTGCGGCTTTTCCGCCTTCTCGCATTCAGACAGCCATAGGTATTTGGGGGGCCACAGGTGGATTGGCGGCTGCACTTGGACCGACTGTTGGGGCATTATTGGTTAATGCCTTTGATTGGCAGGCAGTCTTTTTTATTAATGTCCCAATTGCTGCAATCGTCCTAGTCTTTGGCCCCAGATGGGTTGAAGAAAGCACCGGTGCCGCCACTTCAACACGAGTGGACCTTCTGGGAGTTCCACTTGCCTCTATCGGCGTAGGGACAGCAATCTTCGCTATCACTCAAGGAAAAAACTGGGGCTGGGGGTCTTTCAATCTGTTAACAACTTTCCTCATTGCCATCGTGTTAGTTCTTGCATTTGTTGCCAGATCCCGTAAACACCCCGAACCTCTATTTGATCTTGGGTTATTTCAGATACATTCTTTTCGAATTGGCAGTATCGGCACGGTTTTCTTTATCGTAGCTTTTTTCTCCTGGCTTATTTCTCTGCCAACCTTCCTCCAAGGGGCATGGGAGTGGTCCGTTCTGGAAACCGGCTTTGCCATTGCTCCTGGGCCGATGCTTTGCGCCATCATTTCAGCTCCGGCAGGGAGGCTGGCAGAACGAATAGGAAATGGACCGTTACTTACTGTTGGTGGACTTTGTGGAGTGGGGGGTCTGCTTTGTCATTTATTCTGGACTGGGATAGATCCTGATTTTGTTAAGGGAGTCTTGGTACCTGGTCTACTCATCGGAATTGCCGCAGGTTTGGGATTTGCTCAAATCATTGGAGCGACTATGAAGGATGTCCCCCGAGACCAATTCGCCATGGGCGGAGCTGGACGAACAACTATCTTCCAACTTTCTTTGGCTTTAGGAGTTGCCCTTGCATTTACAATAATTGGTAATCCGAACCGAACCCCTAATGAAGTTCTAGATGGCCTGCAAATAACCTGGATTATGGGAATTGGTTGCTATTTGGTTCAAACAGTCCTCTTCGCTAGTTTTTCTTTTACCGAGAAGTCAGCACGCAGTACAAGGTAGATTTACCTCATGAAACAAAGAGGAATTAACCGTATCGTCATTGCAGTTTGGGATTTTGAAGCTGGGATAATATTTTTTGAAAAACTTCTCGGGGCGCGCTTTGCTCCGGAAAATGATGATGGTGAAGCCGCATCCTTTGGTGTACGTGTCGCAATAGCATGGGATGCAGGAATTGAACTAGTCTCACCCCTTCCAGATGTCCAAAGCAGCATACGAGATGATATGGAGAAAACAGGAGAGGGAATTAAGGGAGTCGTTTTCGCTGTTGATGACGCTGATAAAGCAATGCAAGCGGGAGAATCACTTGGCATGGCATCATATTATTTCCTTGATTACTCGATGGAACAGATCGACAAGAAGTGTCAAGGAAGATATAGCACCTACAAAGAATATTTTGTTGCCGCTGGCGGTCCCCTAAACACAACTGTGCTGCTCGGTGAATTTATAAACCGGAGTTAGAACGTTATATTTTACCTTTTGGATTACGCCGACTAGTCTCGAATCATTGTAAGAATCATTAATGATTCCTATTTATTACATATCTATTTTCGCTCAAAAGGGGGGGGAAATGAGTAAAAAATTACTACGACTCTTAGCAGTCTTATTGAGTTTTGTCTTGATTGTCGCTAGCTGTGGAGATGATGATGGTTCAAGCTCATCAGCGGGTAGTTCGTCGGATAGTTCGTCGGATAGTTCGTCGGATAGCTCGAGTGAGCCTTTGAATATTGGAACGGTGCTTCCTGAAACTGGTGGGTTGGCATTTTTGTCCCAGCCGCTTGTTTTGGCAGTCGATATGGCTATACGTGACATTAACGCCGCTGGTG
>JAQWQL010000101.1 GCA_029244605.1 Acidimicrobiales bacterium
ACTATGTCATCTATGAGAAGCTGAAGGTGTGGATTTACTGGATATCTAACTCCGATTTTCTCATCAATGTATTTGTTAAAAACTTCAACATGGCGTGCTTCGTCCACAACTTGGGTCGCTGCGTAGTATTTCGCATCGATCCATGGAACTGTTTCGACTATCTTCGCAGTGCAGACTAACGCTCCTTGTTCTCCGTGCAAAAATTGCGATAACCGCCAGGCAAAAGATTCGACACTGAATTGATCCCACTCTTTATCTCCCCAATTTTTTGCCGGAGAGTCTGGATGTTCAGTCCAGTGTCCTGTGTTTATATTGGATGCCTCAGTAAAGATATTGAATGCTTTCAGTGGGTCGACTTCGATTGACCAGTCAAGATCTGTTTGGGCGTTCCATTGGGAGACTTTCGCTTTCTCGTAAAGTTTGTCGAGACGAGGGCGACTACCTTTCTCATAGTCCCAGGTAAAAATTGCATCAGCTTGATCTTGCACTTCGTGCAACACCGCGTCTGGATCAGGATTGAACGCTGCAATAGCATCTATGTCATCTTGTGTAGTTCTATCAAGAATTTCTTGATCTGTTCTTCGGGTTTCGGTTGTAGACATGAGGTCCTCCTAGTGTGTTGGTACTGCTGATGAGATAATTCGATCAATAACTACTTGCCATTCATGTGATTCAGGCATTGGGGTATTCATTGTGCGCAAGATGGTAAACCCAAGGTTGATTGCCAGTGCCAGAGTGACGATTGCTTTTGTGTCGATCGAGTCATCAAATTGGCCATCGCTTTTTGCTTCTTCGATTATTTTTGCCAGCCGCATTCCTTGATCTTCAAGTCTGCGTCCAAGCATTTCAGATAGCTCTGAGTCTCGCCTGCTTGCAACTACTGCTTCAAGAAGTAGGGCATCTTGATCACCATGCTTATCGAGAAGGTGAGAACCAAGGCTGGAAATAACTTCAGCTGGTGACGTGTACTCCGAACTGGTAAGGATGCTGTCTAAGTGTTCTTCTACAGCAGTATCAAGAGCATCGAAAAGAAGTTCTGATTTCCCTCGATAACGACTGTAGATTGCTCCTGTTGTGACTCCAGCACGGCGAGAGATCTCTGCTACGCCTGCGCCATCGTATCCGCGTTCAGCAAAGACTTCTGCCGCAGCATCAGTCAGTTTTTTGTCATTTGACTCATTAGACATCAGAATTTTCCCATCTGGCTCTAATTACATAATAATAATGATCATTATTATGTCAAGCCGCCTTTCCTAAATTGTTTCGTAAATAAAAAATTTTACGGATTGTTCGTTTGAATCAAGCATGAAGTGTTATTGGCGACTAGCGTGTCGGGAAACCGGCCACACCGGTTTGTAATTATGTACTTTTCAATCTGGAGGGAAAATGTTTAAAAAATGGAAGCTGGGTGTCGCTCTTTTTGCGATAGTCGGCATGCTCGCTGCTTTCGGAACAGGGTGCGGCGATGATGATGACGGCGGTAGCAGTGATGTTAAAGCCGCCTTTATTTATGTTGGGCCGCCTGGAGATGCTGGCTGGACTTGGGCGCATGACCAAGGCCGTAGCTGTGCTGAAGAAGCAACTGGAGCTACGACATCTTATGTAGAGTCAGTCCCCGAGGGAACTGCTGACTTTGCTAACTATGCGCGAGACTTTATCGATCAAGGATATGGCGTTATTATTGGAACATCATTTGGCTACATGGATGACATGTTAGCTTTAGCTGATGAATACCCAGATGTTGTCTTTGATCATGTCTCTGGCTATAAGAACAATGAGTCAAACTTTGGAAATACGTTTGGCCGGATGTACGAACCCCGGTACCTCTCAGGTATCGTAGCTGGTTCTGCTACCTCTTCCGGAAAGATTGGCTACGTAGCTGCGTTCCCAATCCCTGAGGTAATTAGGGGAATCAATGCCTTTACACTTGGCGTTAGAAGTGTCGCCCCTGAAGCAACAGTTGAAGTGGTCTGGACAAGCACTTGGTTTGATCCAGCGGTTGAAGGAGACTCAGCCCAAGCATTAATCGATGCGGGAGCTGACGTCATTGCGATGCATCAGGACTCAACAGCTGCAGGTGAAAGAGCTGAAGCTGCAGGGGTTCGTTGGGTATCGTATAACTCGGACATGAGTGCTTTTGCACCAAATGCATTCCTCACCGCCCCAGTATGGGACTGGTGTAACCGCTATACCGAAATCATCAACCAGGCTGCGGCAGGTACTTACGCTGGTGCCTCATGGTGGGGATCGATGGCTGATGGAGTTGTAGACCTCGCCCCTATCGCTGATGATGTATCTGGAGACATTAAGGATCTGGTCGCTGAAAAGAAACAAGCGATTGAAGATGGATCTTTCCATCCGTTTAGCGGTCCTATCAATGCTCAAGATGGAAGCGTGCTTGTAGCTGCTGGTGAAACTATGGGCGACGGAGACATGCTCGGAATGACCACCTTCGTTGAAGGTGTCATCGGCTCAACAGGCTGATAAAAAATCTGACGTGATTGACGGTACCAGCGGCAACTCCGCTGGTACCGTCGCCGCGTCTAACGTATCTACTTTTCTATGAGTACACCTTTCGCTGTAGACCTAATCGATATTTGGAAGCGCTTTCCGGGAGTAGTCGCGAATGCCGGGGCAACTCTTCAGGTAAAGCAAGGTTCAATCCATGCTGTCTTAGGCGAAAACGGTGCTGGTAAATCTACTCTGATGAATGTCCTTGCTGGGATGTATCGACCAGACTCAGGAGAAATACGAATCGGTGGTTCTCAATTCTGGTTTAGGTCACCATCTGATGCTCTTGCTGCAGGAATCGGTATGGTGCATCAGGAATTTAAGCTGGTTCCGTCCTTTACCGTGGCAGAGAATGTAGTGCTCGGCTCGGCAGATCGTATTATCCGGCGAAGTTCCATCGAATCGCAAGTCGAAGCCTTAGCTAAACAATTTGGACTGAACATTGATCCGGCTCGACCTGTATGGCAGCTATCAATGGGAGAACGGCAGCGCGTCGAAATTCTTAAAACTCTCTGGCGCAACGCTCAAATTCTTATAATGGATGAACCCACAGCTGTCTTAACCCCTGGTGAAGCAGAAGAACTTGGGAGCGTTTTACGGGAGATGGCTAACACTGGAAGGTCAGTGATCTTCATTAGCCATAAGCTACACGAAGTCAAAGAATTCTCTGATGAAGCTACTGTACTTCGGGAAGGAAAAACCGTTGCAGCTTCATTAAGGGTTGAAGACACAGATACGTCCAAATTAGCTGGACTCATGGTTGGTTCATCCCCAGTTACCACTGACCGCCCTCCGGATCGAGAACATGGGCCTTCTTTGCTTGAAGTTCGAGGACTTGAAGCATTAGATGACCGTTATCTTTCTGCTGTCCGTGATTTCAACCTTGACGTCCATAGCGGAGAAATTGTAGGTATAGCTGGAGTATCTGGCAATGGCCAACGAGAGCTGGCGCAAGCTATCGCAGGGCTTAGGCCCGTAAAGTCTGGCACGATTACCATCAATGGGGATGATTTAACTCATGCGCTTCCTGTAGAAAGGTTTAGAGCGGGACTCGGATATGTCCCAGAAGACCGTCTAGGCGTTGGCTTAGCACCTCGACTCAGCGTGATCGAGAACGCTATTCTCCGGAACTATAAACAGCTACGGCAAGGCCCCTTGTTGGTTGAAGAAAAAATGTCTACCTATTGCGAGGACATAGTCAATAAGTTTGGGGTTCGTACTGGTCCACTGAACGAACCCATAGCCGGACTATCTGGTGGAAATCTCCAGCGCCTTCTCGTAGGTAGAGAGCTAAGTGGTGAACCTAAAGTTTTAGTTGCAGCGCAACCTACCCGCGGTTTGGATGTCCAAGGAGTAAAGGCTATCCAAGATCTTCTTGTAGCTGAACGAGCAGCTGGTGTCGCTGTTCTTCTCATCTCCGAGGACCTTGATGAGCTCCTAACCCTTTCCGACCGCCTGCTAGTTATGCACAGCGGGAAAATCGTTGGGGAATTTGATCCAGTGAATGCAGAGCGTCAGGATATCGGGGCAGCTATGGCAGGGGGGGCACAAGGATAATGGGGCGCCTCGTCTTAACTCGAAGAGAACAAACACTGAGAGGCGGACAGCCTTTGGCCTTTCTTATCGGTATCGTTACGGCTCTTTCTATTGGGATTCTCCTGCTTGTGATTTCTGGACATGACCCAATGGCTGTCTACGAGCGCATGTTCGATTCTTCAGTGGGGAGTCCAAAATCATGGTCCCTTACTCTAAACCGGGCGGTACCTCTCGGCTTAGCGGGACTAGCGGTTGCCGTTGCAGGAAGTATGGGCTTATGGAATATTGGCGCAGAGGGACAAATCCTCGCTGGTGCGATGATGGCCGCCTGGATCGCTCGGATAGGAGAAGGTTGGCCTAGCCCACTTCTAATTACTGTGATGCTGCTCGCCGCTATATCTGGTGGAGCCTTACTGGGTTTAGGGCCAGCCATCGCCCGCGCCCAGATAGGTGTTAATGAAATCATTACCACTCTTATGCTCAATGAAGTTGCTCTCCGCCTACTCCAGTGGCTTATCCATGGGCCTTGGAAAGACCCTGAATCAAAGGGGTTCCCCCTAGCTCCTATGCTGCCGGGTGAAGCTCGCTTGCCTGATCTTTTTGAACGAGCTCACTGGGGGGCTGTCATAGCTCTAATAGTAATAGCATTATTCGGTCTTGTAGCGAGTAAAACAGCTTGGGGCTACGAACTTCGGGTAGCAGGGTCCTCTGGCGAAACCGCTCGGTTTGCAGGGATTTCATTAAAGCGTAAGATCATGACAGTCTTAGTTCTAAGTGGCGGAATCGCCGGACTTGCCGGAGGAATAGAGCTCTCTGGCAATGCTGACCGAATAGTTGAGGGTGTTTCAGGAGGGTATGGTTTTGCCGGCATTATCGTTGCAGCGCTAGCTCTGATGAGGCCTTCAGGAGTCGCAGCGGTCGCTTTACTTTTCGGAGCTGTTCAGGTTGGAGGGCTTAGCATCCAAACGATGGGGGTCTCGTCATCCGTTTCTACGATCCTGCAGGCCCTAATTCTCTTTGGAGCTATTGGAGCAGGTGTTTTTAGTCGCTACACCCTGAAGCGTGTTCGGAAAGAGCAAGACTCGATCAAGGCGGAACCGAATGAGTGAAGCATCGATGATCGGGTTATTAACTGCGGCTGTTTCCTTTGGGGCTTTGTTATACCTTGCAGCTCTTGGCGAACTTATTTCAGAGAAAGCCGGAATCTTAAACCTTGGGGTTGAAGGGATGATGGCAATGGGTGCAGTAACTGGATTCATGGTCGCACTCGAAACTGAGAATGCATGGCTTGCACTGATTGTCGCGATGCTAGTTGGTGCGCTCTTTGCCCTTATTCATGGATTGTTTACTGTGGTTCTTGGTGCGGAACAAGTAGTCTCTGGGCTATCACTTACTATTCTTGGGTTAGGACTGGCTGCCTTTGTAGGGAAGAATGCTGTAGGAAGACCTCCGGGAGCGGTGCTTGCTCCAGTGGATTGGGGTGGGTTATCGGATATACCGTGGGTTGGTCCAATTCTCTTTAGCCAGTCCCCGATTGTTTATTTCGCTATTTTTTGTGGAGTTGTAACTTCGTTCGTTCTGACACGGACTAGCACTGGGTTAGCTCTTCGTGGAGCTGGTGAATCTGCATCCACTGTCGATGCTTCAGGGCATTCAGTTGTGCAACTCCGTCTAGGGGCTGTTGCTATGGGCGGTGCATTGGCGGGAGCTGCTGGGGCGTACTTGACTCTTTGCCTTACTCCCCAATGGACAGAAGGTGTAACTGCTGGTAGAGGGTGGATAGCAGTAGCGCTCGTTATCTTTGGTGCGTGGCGGCCAGGTAGGTGCGCTATTGGAGCTCTCCTATTTGGTGGCTTGCTAGCACTTAAGACCAGACTTCAGACATTTGGTGTTGATCTTTCACCAATTCTGCTTTCTATGATCCCGTATGTGCTGACTATAGGGGTGCTTATCGTAATATCTATTCGGGCAAGAAATAGACCCTCTTCTTCCCCAGCAGCGCTTGGACAGGCATATCGGAGAGAAGAACGCTAACAGAACTACTAATTAGCAAGCTGAAGCGCTTAGCCAGAGATCCTTTTCTGTATTTTTTTTCATATTTGCTCATTTAATGAGCGCTTAGCCTATCTTGCGACTAGTGTTTCAACGAGTCGGGAAATCTTCCGACATATATTCACCAAGTGGAGGGGAATAATGCGTAAAAATTTGAAGTTGGTTGCTACTCTTGTGGCAATCCTAGGACTCTTTGTCGCCGCTTGCGGAGGCAGCGGAATCAATGAAGGTGCCGCTAATGCCGCTGCATGTCCAGATGGAGAGAACAACGGAGACGGTGTTACCGCTGGTCTTGTTTTCGATATCGGTGGGCGTGGAGACCAATCATTCAATGACTCTGCAGCTGCAGGTATTGAATGTGCAAAGTCTGTGCTCGGAATTGCATTTAGTGAGTCATCACCTAATGATGATGGGTCAAACCGTGCTGAATTGCTTCAACTCCAGGCAGATAACAACCCGATTGTTATAGCAGTAGGGTTCTTATTCGCCGGCGATGCAGCGACTGTCGCAGCTAACAATCCAGATGTAAACTTTGCCGTTATTGATGATGCAATGATGGACTTTGACGCTGGAGGACCAATTGCACCAAACGCAGGGGGTCTAACTTTCGCCGAGCATGAAGGATCATTCCTCGTCGGTGCTGCCGCAGCTTTAAAAACTGAGACAAATACCGTCGGGTTTATCGGAGGCGTCTGCTGCTTCGGCCTAATTGAAAAGTTTGAAGCCGGGTTTATTGCCGGTGTGCAAGCAGTAGATCCAAATATCAATATCATCTCCCAATACATCACGGAGTTCCCAGATTTTGATGGATTTAACGCTCCAGACCGTGCGAAAGAAATCGCTCTAGCTATGTATGCCGATGGTGCTGATATTGTCTACCATGCCGCAGGCGGATCTGGTGCTGGCCTCTTTGAAGCAGCAATGGAAGTGAGCGAAAGTTCAGGCTCGAAGGTATGGGGTATCGGAGTTGACTCTGACCAGTACAACACCGTTGACGAGGCTGTAAGGGAATACGTCTTGACTTCTATGCTTAAGAGAGTCGACAATGCAGTCTTCCTCGCTATCCAAAGCCACATTGATGGAACATTCCAGGCAGGCCAAACAGCGTTCGGCCTAAGTGATGATGGTGTTGGCTACTCAACATCAGGCGGATACGTCGATGACATCGTCGACCAGCTGGAAGCTTTCAAAGCTGACATCGTTGCGGGGAATATTACTGTCCCAAGCGCAATGGAATAATTGAATTAATAACTAAGAAAAATTGATAACGAGTGAGGCTGGTCCTTCACCCCGGTTATAAAACTAGGTAGGGTGTGGGATACCAGCCTCACTCGTTGCATATACAAGGAAATATCTTGGCACCAGCAATAGAACTCATCGGAATAACGAAAAGATTTCCAGGGGTTCTCGCGAACGATAACGTTAACCTCACTGTCGAAGAAGGTGAAATCCATGCCGTGTGCGGTGAAAACGGAGCTGGGAAATCAACCTTGATGAAAATTCTTTACGGTATGCAAGCCGCTGATGAAGGGACAATGAACCTTTTCGGAGAGGAACATACATTTCACTCACCGAATGAGGCCATCGAGGCTGGAATTGGAATGGTTCATCAGCATTTCATGCTCGCTAATCAATTAACGGTTATTGAAAACGTGATACTTGGAGCTGAACCTGTAAAGAAAGGAGGTCTCGTTGATTTCGATTCGGCAAGTGACCACCTTGAAGAGGTTGGCAAAGCGTATGGGCTTACCGTAGATCCATATGACTTAGTCGAGAGCTTAGAGGTCGGAGAGCGGCAACGAGTTGAAATAATCAAGGTGCTTTTCCGAGGGGCGAAGATCCTTATTTTTGATGAACCAACTGCTGTTCTTGTCCCTCAAGAAGTTGAAGAACTTTTTCGGAATATGCGAGAACTGAAAGCAAACGGTGCAACGATTATCTTCATTGACCACAAACTTGAAGAGGTTCTAGAAATTGCTGACACGATCACGGTTCTTCGACAAGGAAAAACTGTCGCCACTGTCAAACCATCTGAGGTTTCAGCTACTGACCTTGCAGAATTAATGGTCGGCTCAGAGCTTCCTAAACCGCAACTCAGCGATACGGAAGCTAGCGAGACTGTTGGTATCAAACTAGAAAATATTACCGTACTTGCTGAGGATGAAAGGCCAATCGTAGATGATGTCTCCCTAGAGATCCGGAAGGGAGAAATTCTTGGCATCGCTGGTGTAGAAGGCAATGGCCAAAACGAACTGGTTGGGGCAATCTTAGGAACCCAAAAAATAAGTACTGGAACTATCTATCTCAAAGGGGATGACATTTCAAATACTTCTGTGCGGTCGAGACGAGAGAATGGCCTAGGATACATCCCTCAGGACAGACAAGAAGAAGGACTCCTGCTAACAGCTCCACTATGGGAAAACGCTGCGCTCGGCCACCAAACGCTAAAGCCTTTTTCAGGCGGATGGAAGCAATGGTTCATTGACAGAAGAGGATCACGAGCGCAAACGGAGCGCATTAGACACGAATTCGATGTACGAACACCTAATGTTGAGGTAGCCGCACACGCTCTTTCGGGCGGTAATCAACAAAAACTGATCGTGGGCCGTGAAATGGTTTCTGAACCATCAGTCCTCGTAGCTTCCCATCCAACTCGCGGAATCGATGTAGGGGCTCAGGCATCGGTGTGGGACCAGATACGTCAAGCACGATCTCAGGGGCTAGCCACTCTTCTCATATCAGCTGATCTTGATGAACTGATCGGTTTATCTGATGTCATCGTTGTGATGTTTCGGGGACGAATTGTCGCTGAACTTGACCCTTCGGAAATAACTCCGAGGAGTTTGGGTGCTTACATGACAGGCGCTACGGCAGGAGAGAACTCCGGATGAAGAACGAAACTATCCGCCGGATTGCACTAGCCTTAGCAGCTCCGGTCGCTGCAGTTTTTTTCGCAACTATTGCTTCTTCAGTGTTCCTACTTATTGCCGGAAGTAATCCTTTCACTGCTTATGGAGACATGTTTGAATATGGCAGCAGATTAGAAATTCAAGTAGATATTCTTAACAGAGCTACACCGCTCTACATTTCTGGTGTAGCTGCAGCCATAGGGTTTCGTATGAATCTCTTCAACATCGGAGTTGAAGGTCAATACCGGTTGGCTGCGATCGTTGCAGCGTATGTTGGTGCTTCCGTTTCGCTCCCTGGAGTTCTCCATATTGGCCTGATTTTGCTAGTTGCCATGCTAGTCGGCGGGGCCTATTCCGGAGTTGCTGGAGTCCTCAAAGTGACTAGAGGAGTCAACGAAGTCATATCGACAATCATGCTGAACGCTATTGCTATCTCTGGCTTGATTGCTTGGCTCGTTCGAGAGTGGCAAGCTGGAGGGTCCGTTGACGCCACTACTTCCAATCTAGGGGTTGGAACAGAACCTATCGACGAATCGGGGCTTATCCCAAATATCAATAGTTGGCTCGAAGTATTTACACGGGAAATAGGGAAAGGTAAAGAACTAACCGGAGTGTTCCTGGTAGCCGTTGCAGTGGGAGTCCTATATCACATCCTCATTAATAGGACTAGGTTTGGCTTTGACCTTCGAGCAACTGGAATTAATCCATTTGCTGCTCGTGTGGGGGGTGTATCAGACAAGAAAATGGTTCTTGGTGCAATGGTGCTTTCCGGAGTGGTAGCCGGACTAGTTGGGATGGCAGAAATTGCCAAACTTGGCAGATTTAATCCTAACTTTGTTGGAGGGCTAGGATTCGCTGGTATCGCAGTTGCACTTCTCGGAAGAAACCACCCAGGAGGTATAGCGATCGGTGCCCTTCTATTCGCTTTTCTCGATACTGCTTCAGGTGTCCTTCAAGTAACCGGTTCGGCATCGCGCGAAATTGTCTTTATTATGCAAGGCATTATTTTGCTTGCAGCCGTTATCGCATACGAGGTTGTTCAACGGTTTAGAATACGCGAAGAAGCTCGGCTCGCATCAGCTCTCCTTGAAGGAGAAAGCCAATGATCCTAAATCAGATTCGGCAACTTCCGACATGGGCTAGATGGGCTTCTTTCGCTACTCTTGGCATTCTTGTGTTGACACTCGTTCAGGAGTTGGGACAAAATGAAACGAGCCATCTTACTGCGATGACGACTTCGCAAACAGCACTCAAATGGAGTATCCCTATTCTACTTGCAGGGCTTGGAGGGCTTTTCGCAGAAAGAGCTGGGATTATCAATATCGGCTTAGAAGGCATGATGGTACTTGGGACCTGGTTTGGTGCTTGGGGCGCTTTTAACTTCGGACCGTACACGGGGATCCTTATTGGAATCATTGGAGGAGCCATCGGAGGCCTTATCCACGCTATAGCGACAGTAGGGTTTGGAGTAGATCATATTATTTCAGGCGTAGCTATTAATATTCTTGGGCCATTTGCTGCGCGCTTTCTCTCATCAGAAATTTTTACTGGATATCAAGGGGGTTCGGTTACCCAATCCCCCAGAGTTGAGAGCGTCGACAAATTCACAATGCCTTTCCTCGCAGGTGGATATGACACGCCAAACTTTTTAAAGTGGTTGGGAGATAAAGATGTCCCTATGCTCAGCGATGCAGGGAATATCCTCCGAGGAGTCCTTACTCAAACTTCTTGGGCAACAATCATAGCTTTGCTTCTCGTCCCATTCTCGGCTTGGCTGCTATGGAGAACCCGATTCGGCCTTCGGGTTCGAATCAGCGGTGAAGATCCATGGGCAGGTGAATCCCAGGGTGTAAATATTTACAAGTACAAGTTTATTGCCGTGATGATAAGCGGTGGGTTAGCTGGATTTGGCGGGGCATTTATCACTATCGAAATGTCATCTATCTACCAAGAAGGTGGGACTACCGGTAGGGGCTTTATCGGTTTGGCGGCGCTCATATTTGGGAATTGGAGACCAGGAGGGATCCTCGCAGCGGCTCTACTCTTCGGTTACCCATACGCTCTCCAATTCGGAGATTTCGATGGGTTCGCTTCGCATGCATTGCTGCTGGTGAACGCTATCGCCCTCGTTGCGGTAACCATATGGGCTATACGGAAAAGCAAGCGTGCTGATGCAGTTATAGCGTTTGTTCTCGCGACATTATCAGCAGTATGGTATTTCGTTGCTGACACGGTTCCAGATTGGTGGGTAAAGATACTGCCCTATGTTATTGTGATCGTCGTTCTCATCTTTTTCGCACAGCGTCTCCGTATGCCGGCAGCGAATGGCCAAATTTACCGACGTGGGCAGACCTAACCAATGCCGAAACTCTCAAATACTCAAATTCGCACCTTCGAAAATGAGGGAGTTTTGCATATTCCCGGATTTTTCACTGATGATGAATGCGACACCATACGAAAACGGATGTCAGAATTACTGAATGAATACCAACCACAAGAAAAAGAAACTGTATTCTCAACCACAGAACACACCCATACGCAAGATAACTACTTTCTGACTTCAGGAGACAAAATCCGCTTTTTCTTCGAAGATTCTGAGAACATGGACACATCTCGACCGCTTGAACTATCACTGAACAAGGTTGGTCATGCTTTACATGATTTAGATCCCGTATTCTCTAGCTTTGTTCGGCAACCGAAGCTTGCACAAATCGCCACTGATGTGGGTTTTGCGAACCCGTTGCTCCTCCAGTCTATGTATATTTTTAAGCCTCCAAAGATTGGTGGAGAAGTTGTATGGCACACCGACCACCCTTTTCTGTGGACAGATCCGCCTTCAGTAAAGGGCTTCTGGGTCGCTCTGGAAGACGCGACAATTGAAAATGGATGCTTGTGGTGTCTTCCTGGACTCCATAAAGAGCAGCCTCGGCAGCGTTTCCGAAGAAGTGACGCAGGCGGTACCGAAATGGTTATTCTTAATCCGGACCCCTTCCCTATAGAAGAGAAAATCCCACTCGAAGCAAAGAAAGGAAGTCTTATCGTCCTCGATGGCCTTCTCCCCCATTGGTCTGGGCCCAACATGTCCTCGCGTTCGCGTCATGCTTTCACACTTCACCTGATAGAACAGGGCGCCCAGTACCCCAGAGATAACTGGCTTCAGCGATCTAATGATATGCCACTTCGGGGATTTGAGCTGCAGGCATCAAATTAGTGAAACATGCTTACTCAAGAAATTGTTCAATCTGCGCCTAAGGTTCTTCTTCACGACCATCTGGATGGTGGGCTTAGACCATCAACCATTATTGAGTTAGCGAAAGATTTAGGAGTTAAGAGCCTTCCTAGCTATAACGAAATCGATCTGAGTAACTGGATGACGGCAACAGCGAATAGGAAAAGTCTCGAGCTTTATCTGGAAGCTTTTGCACATACCATCTCGGTAATGCAAACCAGGGAAGGCCTCCATCGAGTAGCAGCTGAATGCGCCGAAGACCTCGCTAAAGACGGAATTATTTATGCTGAAGTTCGATTTGCTCCGGAACTGCACCTTACAGAGGGCCTTACGGTTCCCGAAGTTATCGAAAGTGTCTTATCAGGTTTTAAGTCAGGTTCAGAGGGGTTAGGAATTACCGTGAACGCGTTAATCAGTGCTATCCGTTCCAAAACTCGAAGTAAAGAAATGATGGAATATGCTCTACGATTCCGATCTGCGGGTGTTGTGGGTTTTGATATCGCAGGACCAGAAATTGGATATCCACCTTCGGACCACATACATGCTTTCCGTTTAGCGATTGAGAAGGATTTCCCGCTAACAATCCATGCCGGAGAAGTGGGAGGCTCTGAATATATTCAGGAGGCTGTTCAAGAATGTGGTGCATCTAGAATCGGCCACGGTATAGGGCTGCGACATGAAATTCCAGGAGGTGGGGCAGCGAAAAACAGAGGAAGTGCTCTTGCTTCACTGATCCATGAACGCCAGATCACATTAGAAATGTGCCCTTCATCGAATGTCCATATTGGTGCGGTCAGTTCTTTCGAGGAGCACCCCATTGACCGTTTTTTAGAGTTAGGGTATCGCGTGACCATCAATACAGATAATCGTCTCATGTCAAGAACCAGCCTTTCGAAAGAAATCCAAGAATGTAAACTGGCATTTGGTTGGAACTTGGACAGTATTCATACATTGATGGAAAACGCACTGTCAAGCTCCTTCATTTCTTCTGAACTCAAGCAAAGTTTGAATTCTCATCTATCGAGTTGGTATCTTGACCCTGATCACAGTATTGGAGATAGCTTTGAAGACAATTAGTACTATTGGTTTCGATGCTGATGACACACTGTGGGAGAGTGAAATCTTCTTCAGCGAAGTTGAAAAAAAATTTGCGCAGCTGATTGAGTCATATGGAGTCGAAGGCGATATCGGTCAAGAGCTGTACGCTACCGAGAAGAAGAACTTAGCCAAATTTGGTTACGGAGTGAAGTCATTTACGATCTCAATGGTTGAATCAGCACATCACTTGACCAGAGGGGATCTTCGAAGCGCAGACACCATGCAGATGGTTCAATGGGGGAAAGATCTTCTTGAGCACCCAGTAAGGTTGCTACCTAACGTGAAAGAGGTATTGACCTCCTTGCAAGATACGTATTTCGTACTGGTGATCACTAAGGGCGATCCTTTGCATCAGCTACAAAAATTTGAAGATTCCGGATTAGCGCATTTGGTAGAAGGTATAGAAATTTTGCAAGAGAAAGACAGTGCGGCCTATAGAACGGTGCTGGAGAAGATTGCTGTGATGCCTGAGCATTTTCTTATGGTAGGGAACAGTGTTCGAAGTGATATTCTTCCTGTGGTCGAAATTGGAAGCCATGTTGTACATATACCCCATGAAACCACATGGCAGCATGAAACTGAGTATGGGGAAACGGTCCACGATAGAACCTACCCTGTCTTAGAATCAATAGCGGGCCTTCCAGACTTTCTTAACAGCTTGGATTCTTCGGAGCTGGCTTAATCACCAAAGCGTATCGTCCCCTACACTGCTGATATGGTTCATGCAGGGAAAGTCCGCTTCTCAGAGGAAGTAGCTGACGCGATTTCAGATAGGTTACCTATAGTCGCTCTGGAGTCAACGGTCTTCAGTACGCTCGGACTTCCTCAACCTGCTAACAGCGACGCTCTAGAAAGATGCATTTCTACAATTCATGACAATGGAGCTGTAGCTGCGATAACTGCTGTCCTTGATGGCGAAGCGCGCCTCGGTATTAGCAGCAACGAATGGGAGCGGATTCTCAATTGTGACACGAAAGTAGCTTCACGTGATTTGCCGCTTTCTATAGCAGAAAGAAGAGAAGCGGGAGCTACAACTGTGTCAGCTTCTCTTGCAATAGCGGCAGCTGCTGAGATAAAGGTTTTTTGCACAGGAGGAATTGGCGGGGTGCACCATGGATATTCTGAGACTGGGGACCTTAGTGCTGATCTGTACGCTCTTGCGAGGCATAGAGTCGTGTGCGTATGTGCTGGAGCCAAAGCTTTCTTGGACCTTTCAAGAACATTAGAAATGCTAGAGAGCTTGGGAGTACCTGTTCTTGGGTGGAATACAAATGACTTTCCTGCTTTTTATCTTCGCAGTAGCAAGTTACCTATCCCTCCGGTCAGAGACGCTGCATCTATCGTAAGCGTTTTTGAGAATGTATCTGCACTAGCACTTCCGCAAGGAATTCTGGTTGGAGTTCCTATCCCTGAAGAGCATGAACTGGATCCAGAGAAGGGCTGGGGACTGATAGATAGGGCCCTCGCTGAAGCGAAAGAAGCTGGGGTTCGCGGCCCCGATGTCACTCCTTTCATCCTTGAAACCGTAGCGAAAGAGACTCAAGGGGAAAGCATCCCCGCTAACCTCGCGCTCCTTGAGAACAATGCCAAGGTTGCAGTTGAAATAGCAAAAGAATTTCAACGGAATTCCTAGCTTCTTTATCTCATCCGTTGTTTTTAGTTTTTTTTCGGCGTTCAATTCGATCTGCCCCGGCATCTAACCCGGGAAGTTGTAGCTCTATTCCGCCCCGCTGTCGAGCTATTTCTTCAAGAGCATACTGCTCTACTTCTTCCCAGTTATGGGCGCGCCTACCTTCCAAGTGGCGGTTGTACGGCTGGTCATAGATGATGACTTCTCGGCCATCTTCTTGAAATGCTTCAATATTATGAGGGCCATCATCTATGTAAAGATCAGCATGAAGAGCAGATTTCGCTCCGATGAAACAAAGGTCGCGATAAGGAATCTGAGCTCTATCCAACCAATCAGCGGTATCTCCAGCTGCGATTGCATGGCCCCAGTTAACATACAGGCGGTGGCTAATAATTCGAATCCATATGCCTTGGTCCGAAAGTCGCCAAAGCGCCTCTGCTGCCCCTTCAATCACTGGCATGTCGCGAAACATTCGGTGCTCTACTACAGCTCGTTGATGAAGACGTTCGAAGTCATCTGAACTTAATCCCCATTCTTTAAATCCCCAACTTCTCTCCAACGGAAGTGACTCTGGATCCAGAGAGAGTTCTTTGGCGACGATGTCACGAAATATTCGGTTATGGTCACCGCATACGCCATCCAAATCTACCCCGAGCACAAATGGTTTCTTGATAACTAAGCTCCTTGCGAGTCGTCTGCTAAGTCTAAGATAGCTTCTAGACAATGTTTGGATGGGAATGGAAGGGCGTGAAAGAGGAATGGAAACTTTAGTCGTTAACCATCCTGTTGTGGCTGACAAATTAACAGAGATCCGCCGTAGTACAACCTCGAACGCTTCATTTCGAAGGAACCTACATGAAATCTCGATATTTCTCATTTACGAAGCACTTAGGGATTCGGCGCTCAGCGAAGTAACTGTCGATACCCCCCTCGGCCCTTCGAGCTCTTTGACCTTAGAGGATCAACCTATTTTTCTTCCGATCCTTCGCGCAGGCCTTGGAATGTTAGATGCCGCACTACTCATGTTCCCTGATTCTGCCGTGGGATTTGTAGGAGCTAAACGAGATGAGACAACGTTACTACCTGAGGTTTACCTAAATACCATCCCCAGTGATTTAGACGGGGCAAGGGTCGTCCTATTAGACCCTGCCTTAGCTACCGGAGGCTCTATGATACAAGCCTTAGAACTAGCGAAAGATGCTGGGGCTGGTGAAATGATCATGGTGACCCTTCTCGCCTCTCCCGAAGGTATAGAAGCGGTAAGGAAATCAGGGCTGGGCGAAAAAGTCATTACGGCAGCGGTCGATGAAAGACTGAACGATGTTGGATTTATTTACCCTGGGCTAGGAGATGCTGGGGATCGCCAATTCGGAATCGATTGACGCTAGACAAGGACAGCATCGAGGTATTGTTGTAGCCCATCTAGGACCCTGTCAAAAATCTTGTTCGTCCGTGTCCGTTCGTGTTCTATCTCATCTTCTTGATTGATATCCACAACCTTTTCTAAGTAGATCTTCACTACAGGTTCTGTGCCGCTCGGCCGAATGAGTACACGTATATCTGTTTCAAGTATCAAACGAATCATATTTGATTTCGGTAAGGCTAGTCCTGCATTAATAGCTACTTGGTCGTAATCACTCAATTCAGAGACCTGTAACTCTGCTAGAGCGCCCGGTGGGGTACCTTTGAGTAATTCGCTAGCAAAGTCAACTTTTGGAAGGGGTCCTTTGGTTGCGATACGTAAAGGTTTCGAACGTGAAACATGAAGGCCGAATTCGAGGTAAAGCTTGTTGAGTTGGTCAAAGATCGTCATATTTTTTTTCTTTAGGTCTTCGGCTATTTCTACGAAACGAAGTGCGGCAGAAATGCCGTCCTTATCACGGACTAAATCAGAAACTGCGTAGCCTAGAGCTTCTTCGTAAGCGAAGATCGGGTTCATTTTTAGGTCCCTATACGCTTCGGGAATAATCCATTTGAAACCGGTCAGGGTTTGAGCATGTTCGGCTCCTGCAGCTTCAGCTATTTTGCCGACGAGGGATGAGGAAACGACAGAGGAAACGACCTTACGATTTTGGCCTGTCGTTAATTGCAGCATTCTGTTGCATAGAAGGGCCCCGATTTCGTCCCCAGTAAGATTCCGCCATTGCCCTCTCCTGTCCGGTATTCCAATTGCCAGCCGGTCACCATCTGGGTCATTTGCTATAGCGATATCAGCTTTTTCGCTTCTCGCTATCTGAAGTAATCGATCTAACGATCCACGTTCTTCAGGGTTCGGAAAAGGAGTAGAAGGGAAATTGGGGTCGGGCTGCATTTGAGTCGGAACTTGAACGAGATTGGTTATTCCCGCTAATTCAAAAACACGCTCTATGGTCTCCCAACTGACTCCATGTAATGGCGTATACGCTATGGCCATGGAACCGGTAAGAGGAGTGACCGTGTTTGCGACAGCTGAGCAATACTCTTCCCAGACTTCCTTTCTAGCTTCGGTAATTACACCTGTACCTTTGGCGGTTTCTCTTGGAGGAAGTTGGGAGTCTTCGATAAGTGAATCAATTCGTAGATCAATAGGGGTTCGCAACTGTGCCCCATCAGGAAGGAAGACTTTGCATCCGTTGTCGGTCGCTGGATTGTGAGATGCCGTGACCATAATTCCTAGGTCAGCAGACTGTTGACGTACCGCAAAGGAGATCACAGGAGTTGGGATCGTCTTAGTAAAGACTTGAGAATCGATCCCATAATGGGAGAATATGCCTGCTATATCAGCTGCGTATATTTTGCTATTCTTTCGAGCGTCGTATCCGATAACAACTGATTTTCCCTGTCCCAAATATTTAGCGATTCCTACAGCCAGCCTTCGGACAGTAAGACGATTCATTTGGTTCGGTCCAGCACCTTGTGTACCGCGAATACCAGCTGTCCCAAATGTCAATCGTTGCGAGAACCTATCATTGAGCGCATCGACGTCATTCTTTTCAAGCAATCCCCGAAGTTCGGCACGAGTTTCTACATCGGGATCATGCTCAATCCATTCCTCTACTTGTTCGTTGCGGTTACTGCTGTTAGTCGGTTCCATAGTTTGATCGTGTCAAAGATTGAGTGTCGATGATACAAGATCATTTAGAGAAGACTGGGGCCGAGCTCCGGTGTGAGAGATGACTTCTGCGGCGACTAGAGAACCGACCGTCCCGCATGTCTGAAGATCGAATTGCTTTATAAGCCCATAAAGGAACCCTGATGCATAGAGATCTCCGGCACCTGTAGAGTCAGTAACTTTCTCGACCAGGTGGGCTTCAATTTTGATGATTTGGTCTTCGGTAACTATCGTCGAGCCTTTAGATCCTTCGGTAATGCATGCGATCTCAACTTGTCCCCTGATCCAGTCGATAGCCCTTTCAAGCGATGGACAACCGCTTAATGTTAGAAACTCGGCTTCATTGCCGAAAAGAATATCTATTGGCCCAGCAATAAGTTCTAACCACTCTTGATGATGTCTCTCAACACAGAATGTGTCTGAAAGCGTGAACGATACTTTCTTATTCGATTCTTTCGCTATAGACATTGCTAGACGGATTACTTGCTTGGTTGTCTCAACATCCCAGATGTAGCCTTCGCAATAGAGGTAATCTGCTGCTGCAATTATTTCAGGGTCGATATCTTCAGCGAACAAGGTGCTGCTTGCCCCTAAATACGTATTCATTGTCCTTTCACCATCTGGTGTGACAAGCACCATTGAACGTGCAGTCGGAAGGCCAGAGGGAATTGGCGTAACTAGATGGTCAACGCCTACGGCTTCAATGTCGTGGACGAAGAACTTCCCTAGCTCATCGTCTTTTACTTTTCCTATATACCCTGACGATGCCCCTAGGAGCGAGATCCCCGCCATGGTATTTGCTGCTGACCCTCCGGAAGTTTGAATAGCTGGGTGCATTTCGCTATATATCGCTAAGGCTGTTTGTTCATCGACGAGCGACATGGAATTTTTTACTAGCCGATGACGGCTCAGGAAATCATCGTTTTCGTGGCTGATGATATCCACGATTGCATTTCCGATTCCGACGATGTCGTATGACAAATCCAAGTTGCTCAAACTAAACCTTCTACATGGTTATTCTTTATGTCGTTAACTCGATTGCTCTTCAGCGTGCGCTATCGCATCACTCCAGCTGACACCATCAGCGATCATTTGTTTGTATTGCATAACATGCCGTGGACGGTTGAAACCTAGAATACCTACCAAGCGTTCTTCGCGGCCATACAAGGTAGCGAATCTTCGTTCCTCTATGGATCCGGTGATTAACTTTATTTCGTCATCTGGACGTGTACGGCCAGCTAACTGTATCTTTCGGTCAAATTGATCTGTCCAAAACCAAGGAGTCGGGGTGTAAGGTTCGGGTGGGTTATCTCCGGACAGAAGTCGTCTTGCAGCATACATGCCTTGTTCAACGGCATTATCCCAATGTTCTACTCGCATCATTTCGCCGAAAAGTTTATTTGGCCAGCGGGCAACATCTCCTGCTGCGACAACATTAGGTGCAGCTAGGCAGGTTTCATCGCAAACAACTCCATTGTCGATTTCCAAGCCGCTTCCTTCAAGCCATTCGGTATTTGGGATCACGCCGATCCCGATGACGACAATATCAGCGTCAATTTCTGTTCCGTCCGCGAGAACGACCTGCTCGACTCTAGAATCGCCTCTAAGCGTGTCGACTCCAACTCCGGTGATGACTTCCACTCCATGATCTCGGTGGACATCTGCGAGGACTTCCCCCATCTCTGCTCCTAAAACTCGCTCAAATGGGACAGGTGCTACCTCTATCATTGAAACGTCGAGCCCTCGTTCACGTGCTGTCGCTGCAACTTCTGCCCCGATGAAACCAGCTCCAACGACTACGACTCTTCGTGGTTGGGAATCAAACGATTCCTTCAAAGCTAAAGCATCATCTAAGCCACGGAGAGTGTATACGCCTTCAAGGTCTTCGGTACCTGGGAGGGAACGGCAACGAGCCCCGGTTGCGATAATCAGTCCGCCATAATTAAGGTCGGCGCCGGAACTAAGAGATATAGTCTTGCTTTGAAGGTCCAACTGAACGGCCTTCTCACCGAGATGCCATTCGAAGTTAAGGCCATCATGGCGCTCGGGGTTCATCAATGAAACGCGATCAGGCTCCCAGACTCCCGCTAATACCTGCTTTGAGAGAGGTGGCCTGTCGTAGGGAAGATGGGGCTCATCTCCTACAAGGTGGATCGCACCATCAAATCCCTGTGATCTTAATTCCTCTGCTGCACGGAGTCCCGCAAGAGAAGCTCCGGCAATTACAATGCTTTTCAGTTGTCAGCCCTCAGTAATTGCTATCGCTTGTTTCGGGCAGCGCTGGAGTGATTCCTCAACCTTTGCGCGCAGTTCTTCGCCTGGCTCCTCTGTAAGGAGATAAAGAAAGTCGTCATCACGAACTTCAAATACTTCAGGGGCAACTTGCATGCAGATGGCGTTGCTCTCACATAGGTCATAATCTACTACGACACGAAATCCCACAATTCCTCCTAAATTCTTAATTGTCATCAGGATAGCCTATTCTTTAGCTGAGATGGTAGTCCGCTTAAACTTCGACACATTTAGTGTCTGACGCATTTCGACGAACGATTTCACGTGCATTATCAAACACAAGGATCTCCCCTTCAGCTTCTTTTAGGACGTAGATCCAGAGACTGATGGCATGGCATACGCTTAAACCTTGATCGGGCTCTGAAGGGGTTAAGAAAGTTGCTTGAGCTCCTACTACTTTCACGCCGTCAAACGTTATCGAAATACTTATATTGTTAATCCAAGAAGAAAAAACTTCATTTCCATCGAGGAATGTACGTAACTCATTTTCGACAAGGCCTTGATTAGCTTTCAGGGCGGCAGCCATTGCTTCGATACTTATGCCACATTCATCAGCGTTGTAGATTTCAAATTTTTGTTGGGCAACTAGTGCATCAGGGTCAAATGTCGCAGCAAATAGCTGATCTAATTCATCAATTTCTGCGATATCTGCCAAAGTGTTCCTTAGCTTCTCCACTACGTTAGTTATTCCATCAGGGGAAACTTCAAGAAGTGCTTCCAAATCATCTAATTCGATACCGCTGTTTGCCAACCCAATTTCAAAGTTTTCTTCGACGAGAGCACAATAGGCGTCGATATCTCCCTTTGTACTTCCTGAGCATGCAGAAACGAAGACAACAAGCAAGAATAAGCCAACTATGGCAGCAGGGAGGGAAAGCTTTAGCTGATGATGTATTTTGATCACATTTAGAGTCTACATCAGCTAGTTGTTGGGTTTATCAGCTCCCACAACCCACATGGCAAAATACTGTGCTCCGCCGCCGTAAGCATGCCCAAGTGCTTTTCTAGCGCCGGTCACTTGGTGCTCTCCAGCCATTCCTCGAACTTGTAGCGCCGCTTCAGCGAATCGAATCATTCCAGAAGCGCCGATCGGGTTTGAAGATAAGACACCTCCTGAGCAATTAACTGGAAGGTCGCCGCCTTCAATATGTGTTGCGCCCGATTCAACCATTTTCCATCCATCGCCGCGTTCGCAGAATCCAAGGCTTTCTAACCACATCGGTTCGTACCAGCTGAAAGGAACGTAAAGTTCTGCCGCATCGATCTCTTCCCGCGGGTTGGTGATTCCTGCTTGTTCCCAGAGGTCTGCTGCGCATTCTCGGCTTGCTTGTGGGTTTACTTCGTCACGCCCAGGGAAATTGTTCGCTTCACTTCTCATCGCCCCTGCATGGATCCATGCTGGGTTCGGTGCCTGATCCGCTATGGATTCATGAACGATAACCATCGCCGCTGCACCATCAGAAGATGGGCAAGTTTCTGAGTAGCGTATTGGTTCCCAAAGCATTGGAGATTCTACGACTTGATCAAACGTGAGATCTTTTTGATGCAGGTGGGCGTATGGGTTCAAGAGAGCATGTTGACGGTCTTTAAATGCCACCATGCATCCGATGAGTTCTGGGGCGTTGGACTCCTCCATGTATTGGCGGATAATGGGCGAGAAGTATCCTCCTGCCCCGGCATTGATGGATACTTGGAAGGGTTGCTTGAGGCTTAGTGCCCACATTGCGTTTGATTCACTCTGTTTTTCCCAGCCTACGGTCAACACTTTTTTGTGTACTCCGGAGTGAACTAATGATGCGGCGACGAGAGCTGTTGATCCGCCTACTGAACCAGCTGTGTGCACACGCAATATGGGTTTACCAACACATCCTAAGGCTTCTGACAGGAAGATCTCTGGCATCATTACGCCTTCAAAGAAGTCCGGTGCTTTCCCCATGACTACGGCATCGATGTCGTCCCAGTCCATTCCTGCATCTTCCAGAGCCCTAAGTGCTGCTTCTCTAACAAGCCCCGGCATTGAGACATCTCCTCTTGTTGCTGAGAAATTTGTCATCCCGATACCGATGACTGCCGCTGTTTCTCCTCCAGCACCCATCAGTCTCCACCTCCATCAAGGACGCAAACTAGATTCTGTTGCAATAATGGCCCGGCTGTAGCGTGGGCCAGAGTCCTATTCGCGCTGCCATCCCAAATAGATCTTGCTGCTTCCGCAATGCGAAGAAGTCCTGAAGCCATGAGTGTGTCTGCTTGGATCGGATATGACCGTTGTGGGATTTTGGGTATATCTAAACCCATTTCTTTCCTCAGTAAGAGGTCATGGGTCGTATACGCAGCATGTAGTTCAGTGGAGTCAATGGGGCCATCGTGTGCGCCTGCGTTCTTGGCGGCGAGCCGTGCCGAGGGAGCGGCGGTGAGGTCTCGTACCCCAAAGTGGTGTGCATCGATCCGATGATCGATTCCAGTGATCCATGCTGGTCTTTCGCAAAGTTCATCTGCTTTTTCTTCAGAGGCAAGAATAAGCGCTACGCCACCATCGGCGTATGTTGGGCAGTCTGCTTCTCGAAGAGGGTCTGCCAAAAGGGGTTGCAAAAAGTAGTCTTCTCTACTCTCAACTGTTCCCGTTCTAAGGGCACAATCTGCCAGTTCGTCTGGCGTGATGATTCCTTGCTCCAGTAGTAGTCGTGCTTGTAATGCTGCTACTGAATGTGCGTCTGGCCATAGTGGCGCGACATAGTATGGGTCTAGTTGTGTAGATAGAACGTCTTGGAGCGATCCGGGTGAGGGTTTCCCATAGGAATACACGAGTGCGGTATCGATTACACCCATCTGGAATTTCACCCATGTTTCATATAACGCCCATGCTCCGTCCATTTCTACGTGACTTTCTGCAATTGGGGGGACAGGCCCAACTGCATCGAGGGTCATTACAAAGGAAAATGCCTGCCCGGCGAGGAAATCAGAACTCCCGGAACAGGTAAAACCTATGTCTGTTTGATCTAGCCCTGTTCTGGTTCTGACCTCAGTGATAAGCGGAATCATCATCTCGACTTCGGTGTCCAGCATTTTTTCTTCTTGGCGGCTTGCTGCTGCAACAACGGCGACTTTACGCATCTGCTTCACCTTTTCTCCGCACATGCCAACCTCGTACTCCCGCTGCTTCAAAGGGGATATCTGGTTCACCAGTTGGTTTCCAATAAAGGATATTCTCAGCAGTCATCCCTATCTCATCATCCGGTTTCCATACCGCTTCGACGCGCATCCCGATCCGGCATTCCTCCGGCGGGCACTCAGCTACAAGGTTCAGGAATCCAATATCTGCGCCATCTAAAAAAATCCATGCTGAAATATATGGAAGCTCTAGGTCTCTTCCAGGAATCGGAACGTTCGTAACACAAAATGACCCTACATGTCCTGTGTGGGGCATCTCTACAAATTCATCGCATAGGGCACCGTGTCTGGGGTCGGCTCCTCGCGGGGGCACAAGGACAGCTCCATCGACTGGAGAAACATTCCCTAGGATTTTTTTGTTTCCGAACTCTCGTAAATACGTTTGGGCCGCCACACCTGGTGTAAATATGTATTCCATTCGTATCGGGGTTCGCACTGATTGCACAGGCTCTACTCCATCGAGCGATGACGGGACGCTGATTTCAGCCATTGCTCTCCTCAAATGGTACGAATCCTTCAATATCTTTTATGTGCCCCTCGGTGACCTCTCTCCATTTGATACGCACCTTCATTCCAACTTCTAATACTTCAGGCCCTTCAGCGAGAACTGCATGGAATAAGGGAGTATCAGCTCCTTCTAGCTTGATCATCGCTAGTGCATGTGGAGAGTCCCACGGTGACTGAGGGCGTGGTTCTTGAACCCACGTCCACGTGATTACTTCACCCTGTTGAGCTACTTCGACCATCTCAGTTAGGGTTTCGGAAGTCTCTGGGTCATATTCTGTCGGTGGGACAAGGACTGTTCCGTCTTGTCGTTTAATGCCAAGCACGATTTTTTCACGGAGTCCAGTTAAAAACGCTCCGATTACAGGGCCTGTTGTCCGTCTGAAGGGATACTCGAGAACGAGTGGGGCGCTTAGACGTTCGTTTGATTCCACTTGGATTCCTTTATGTGAAGCGGTTTGGTATCAGAACTCTATAACTTGGCGTATTACTTCACCGTTTCGAACCGCTTCAAGCGCTGGGTTGATTTCATCAATCTTTATCCGGCGGGTAATCATTCCTTCTAGATCTAATTTTCCTTGCTTGTAGAGTCTTAGCAATTTGTGAAAGTCGCTTCTGACATCAGTTCCACCATAGTAAGAGCCGACAAGTATTTTTTCGCTGAAAAAAAGTTCGAAAGCGCTGAATTGCACCATTTCTTCCATTCTTCCTACACCGACAATACATGCGGTTCCGCCCCTGCGAACAGCATCAAATGATGCTCGCATCGTCAAAGGGTTACCGATACATTCGAGCGCATAGTCAAAACCATCTCCGCCGGTTATTTCTAGTTTCGCACCGTCAACATCTTCTGGTTTCACAGCGTGGGTAGCACCAAATCTTCTCGCATCATCAAGTTTTGCGTCGTTCAGATCCACTGCAACAATTTCCGCAGCTCCTGCTATTCGTGCGCCTTGAATGGCTGCAACGCCTACTCCCCCAGCTCCGTAGACGATAACGGAAGATCCCGGGGTGATTTTTGCTGTGTTCAGAGCTGCCCCGGCCCCTGTCATAACTCCGCATCCAATGAGCGATGCAATATCTAGCGGGATATCAGTGTCTATCTTTACAACAGCTTGCTTTGGTAGAAGAGTTTTCTCGGCGAAGGTTCCGGCCCCAGCCATTGCATGAACAGGCACATCGGCTTCGGTGAAATGAGGTAACATCATCGATCCGAACTGTACGGTCATACACAGATTTGGGCTCACATGATCAATACAGAATTTGCAATTACCGCATGGCGGTGACCAGACCACTATTACATGATCCCCTACAGCGACTTCAGTTACGTTGTCCCCTACAGCATCTATAATCCCAGCCCCTTCATGCCCAAGCACTGCCGGACATTCAGTCGGGATTGTCCCGTTCATAGCGGAGACATCTGAGTGGCAAACACCGGTATGGGTAATCTTGACAATGACGTCGTCAGGGCCTGGATCATTGAGTTCAATTGTGTCAGTGACATCGAGGTCTTGATCGCCGGTATTGCGTAGGACTGCTGCAAGCATACGGACTCCCATCTAGTTCGGAATTTCTATGCATAAGATAGGCCCTAGAAGTCCAAATGTAAAAACCGTCATTGACGAAAGCAGCATTTATAATCGATACCTTGATAGGCGATATGAATAAGACTCCAGATTATTTTCAGGAAAGAGCGTTATCAAAGCTGCTTTGGCGTGGGTCAACGAAAGCTTGCCCTTTGTGTGGTGAAAGGAATTTATTTAAGAAATGGGTTCACATGGCAGACCACTGCCCTCGTTGCAAACTACGTTTTGAGCGAGTGGAAGGACACTGGATAGGCGCTGTCGGGATTAACACCATTGTTTCTGTACTGCTTCTCGTAGTGGGACTTACGATTTTTTTCTATGTTACGTATCCAGATATTCCGACTGGAATGTGGGTTTTTTGGTTTGCTGCCGCTTTTGGATTCGTACCAATTTTCTTCTACCCAAATTCAAAGACCTTATGGACCGCTATCGATATTCTTATGAGGCCGATAGAAGAGCAAGATTTTGAACCAATTGAACATGACGAATCTCAAGATAGTGACGACGACCTTTACGGTAGCTAGTAGTGAAAGTTTCTAGGGAATGTGCTGTCCCTTCTGTCCGCCGGTAGTGTTTGCTCAATGATTGCCGTTGATGTGTTACTGAACACAAATTTAGAAACCAACGCGGAGACTGCAAAGGGCTTGGATGCTTCGGGCGCTGATGGTTTATTCACGTACGAAGGGAAAGGCGATGTGTTCTTTCCACTGGTTCGGGCTGGAACCGTTACAAATGGAATGCTTTATACAAATATTGCTGTCGCAATCCCTCGAAGCCCGATGCATCTTGCATATCAAGCTTGGGATATGCAACGGCTGACCGGTGGACGGTTCGCATTGGGTCTAGGGTCTCAGATACGAGCACATATTGAAAATCGTTACGGTTCTGTCTGGGAAAGTCCGCTTCGGCAAATGCGTGAAACTATAGAAGCGACGAAGGCAATATTTGACTCATGGCAGCATCAGACGCAACTTGAATTTGAAGGAGAATGGACGCGCCATACTCTCTCCTCTCCAATGCTGACCCCAGAGCCTCTACCATCTGGACCTCCTCCGATCTGGCTTGCTGCCCTAGGGCCAAAAATGACGCAACTGGCAGGAGCGTGCGCTGATGGGCTACTAGTCCATCCTTTTACCTCTCAAGAGCATCTTTCCAAACACACGATTCCAAATATGATGATGGGATTGGACTCTCAAGGCAAAGGCCTATCTGGTTTCACTCTCACTGTTGGAGCAATTGTCGGAGTTCATGACGGAACAGTGAAAAGCAAAGACCAGGCGGAGTCTATGGTTCGTGGGATGCTCGGATTTTATGGGTCAACACCCGCTTATCGACCTGTCCTCGAAACCCATGGGTGGGGTGAGCTTCAACCCCAGCTCCGACATATGACGAAAGAGGGGAAATGGGGAGAATTAGGAGACCTCTTTGACCAAGAGCATTTGCAGACCCTTTCGATAATCGGGACACCCTCCGAAGTTGGTGTCGAACTTGCTAAACGGTTCGGACAAACCGCTGACCGGGTTGCCTTGTCTATTCCTCAAGGCATTAACCTATCTTGGCTTACTGATCTGGTGCGCGGCGCGAAAGGGTCGTAGTTAACGATCAAAAGGAATATTTTTAAATTGTTCCTGTAAAATATTTTTGGTGATTTTCCCTGAAGGATTCCGAGGGATAGAGGCAATAACTTCTAATTGCTCAGGTATTGCGTTCTTTCTAAGGCCAGCGTTCTCCAAGTAACTACGAAGCACAGAAAGACTAATGGGATCTTGCCCATCAACAATAGATACAACTGCGCATGCTCGTTCGCCGGTAACCGAATCTGGCAAACCAATCACTGCTACATCGCTGACCTGCGGGTGGTCGAAGAGAAGGTCTTCTACTTCTTTGGCCGAAATATTTTCACCGTGGCGTATGATGACATCTTTTAACCTTCCTGAAATGACGACGTACCCGTCCTCATCAATAATTCCCAAATCACCAGTTCGGAAGTACCCATTTTCATCAAAAGCTTCTACATCCAGAGAAGCGTCAAGGTATCCAAGCATAAGTTGAGGCGCTTTCGCTCGTAATTCTCCCTCTTCCCCGGGTCGGGCAACAGACCCATCTGCCGCAACAGCTATAAGGTCAACTCCGGGCATAGCTTTCCCTTCCGACGTTGCAAGTTTGTCGTCAGGATCCGTAGCTGCCCCCATTGTGAGTATCGGCGCTTCTGTTAATCCCCAACCTGAAACGATGCCGCTACCCCCAAGTTCCTCTTTGACTTCAGCATGAAGGGTAAGGGGTTTCGGAGCGCCACCTCCAGGAAAGTTTTTCACATTTGGAAAAATCCTATTCGCAGGGTTTTCGCGTTGGGCGGTGAGGTATGCCATGTGGAATGGCGTGCCAGCACCCGGATGGGTGCAGCCTTCTTGAGAAAGAAGCTTCGTTGTCTTTACAGGATCAAATGCGGCATCACAGATTAATGTTGCTCCGGTCTGCAATGCAGTAAATAGCCAAGTTAAACCTCCGATATGTGGGAATGGAAAAACAAGTGCTGGCCTGTCTTCAAACTGGACATCCAATCGTTCCCCCATACTTTGCCCTATCGCTGCAATAGACGCGTCGGTATGTTTTGCCCCTTTGGGATCCGAAGTGGTACCTGATGTGTAACACAGCCACCGTAACGCGTGTTCTTGGCCCTCTAAATACGCGGGAAGGATTGCTGGGTCCGCAGCTGGAAAATTATTGGGTTCCACAGCTAAAGCTGTCAACTGGCTAGCTGAGGAGATATTCACTCCCATTTCCTCAAAATCAAACCCCCGATATTCCTTAGGGGTCAGCAAAAATGAAGCTTCCGCTTGCCTGACGCAAAATCCGACCTCTCGTTCTCGGTAGATAGCAATAATCGGATTTTGGATTGCCCCTAGGCGGCTAAGCGCTGCAGTAAGGACAATGGTTTCTATCCATGTTGGGAGTTCCCAAGTGACTACATCTCCTTCTCGTACTCCCAACTCGTAGAAACCGGCGGCCATTTCCTGTGACGCGATTTTGTATTCGAGGAAAGTTAATCTACGTCCTTGCTCATCGACAAGCATTTCTGATTCGGGGGTGAGCTCAGCGCGTTCAAGAACTAAATTCCATAGATCGTTTGTTTCTATTCCCACTCTTCCCCCTGGCTGCTGGGAACATAGTTCATAATTGAGCTATCCAATTTTAATATGCGCCTTTAAATGTGTTCCTGGGTCGTTGACCCATCCCTTCCCTACTGCGTATTGCACCATCCCTGAGAAATCTTCTTCCCAGCCTTCTGGGGTTTCGCCTTTGACATTGTGCGTAATCCATTCAATGCTCACCCACACATGCCCGTCTCCAGCCGGCGCTGCTCCATTCCCTATAACCGATGCGACACGACCTTCATCGATTTCTGGGCTTTGGATATGAAATTCAGTTAGGATTTCAGGTTCTAGAATTGAAGCTGTTTCTGTATCTACGTTAATGGAAATATGCATGTGAAGATTCTAATCGGAACGGGATGTCGTACGCATACGTCTCGTGTAATGTTTGGTATGGAAGAAAATGTGACTGTAGTAGCTACTGGCTTGGGGTTTCCTGAAGGGCCTGTTGTTATGGATGATGGCAGCATTGTTCTCGTAGAAATCTCTGGGCCGCGCCTATCTCGTGTCACGGCCAAAGGGGAAAAAGAAACTATTGCTGAATGGGAGGATGCGGGTTCTTCAGGGCCGAAGGGCGCAGCTGTTGGCCCAGATGGTTGCATCTAC
>JAQWQL010000110.1 GCA_029244605.1 Acidimicrobiales bacterium
TGTTGAAATATCAACTGAAAGTCCGCTACCTTCTGCCCTTTTTTTAAAGTTCTCAGCAAATAGCCCTTTTATCTGCCCTTCCCGTCCGAAATATGGGGGCAAAAACCGTACTCTCGTTCCAACATCTACGACTCTATCCCTCATTGGCATCCAGCTATTGAGATAATGATCCAAATTATCTGTATTTACATACCCCGTTAGCGCAACATTTATTTCTGCTTTCTGAGACATTTTTGGATAAACCGTTTCGTGCCCGCTTTCGAGCGGAGTATAGATACATTGAGTATCCAACTCATTCAGGCCATTATCTAAAATCTGATTGTAAGTGTAATCATCTTGGGGGAATGCCAGAAGTTTGTTGCATTGATGCCGGTATTTCAATACTTGCTCTAGTACCCAATTCCAGTCACTTGATGCCCGCAAGGCAAGGAGATCATAGGTCAAAATCATTGCATCGAATTCTGAGTCCTCATGAAACGAAGGAAAAGGATTACGAACATTATGATAATGAACAGATGTGTTACGCGGTGCGTATCGCCCAAAGCTCATTACAAATTCACATGTAGTTTGACGATGGAAACGATTTAAAGCATGTAGAACTAAGATACTTTTCATCAAATAACTCTCTTACCTTTCCGGAAAAGATTGAGAATCAATCTGAGTAGTCTTCTAAAAATTTTCGCTAGCCTAATGATACGTACTGAGATATAAGACGGCTTTTGTAATTTTCTATATAACTTTTTTCGAATTGCTTTTTTGACAGGAGGAAGATTCATCTCTTCTATCTCTAACAGTAATTTCATCAAGAGAAATCTGAGTTGCAGTAAAGACTCGCTAGGGCCTACTTCATTGAGCACAGAAGCTAAATAAGGTTCCCAGACCTTCTTCGGGTGCCCCTGAGCTACCAATACCTTTCCTATATTTAGTCTTGAAGCACGTTCTGTGGAAAATTGACGATTCTTCTTTGAAGCCGCGCGGACCCTTCTAAAATAGTTTAAAGAAGTTGAGTAGGAACCATTATAAAAAAAGACGTTTGCCTGTGCATTAAGAGCAGCCACCTCTTTGGGCGAACATCGATCATCTGTTTCTAATTTGATTTCAACTGCAGGATTTTCCGATAAGGGATCCCATTTCTGAGGCGAGATATTTTCCCAAATCTTTAGCCCTTGCATCCACAAGTCTTCATCTAGAGCTGAATGGTCGATCTGATTAATTATCGAATCAAGTTTGTCTAGATCGACCTTAGAACCAAGGCGATGGTTGATCTGTTCCATACGGTATGAACCTAAAATAGATGCATTGATCTTTGGGCTACATGACAGTTCTCGGTAGAAACTGTCTGGCAACTCAATTTTCTCCGTAAAGTTAATCAATATTTCTAAGGGAATTAACTCCCAATTAACGAAGTCTAGAAGCATCCCTTTACTCACTTCGAGTTCCCTATCTGAAAGTTCTCTAATGCTTACCAAGAAGATTTCTATCGCTTTTTGTCCTACGGCTCTACTAAACCAGTTTCTACCTCTATATAAATCAGAAGAAGAAAGCCTCGAGTTGTAATCGATTAATAATTCTAAAGATGAAATATTTTGAACTTCTTTGATAATCGAATGAGGGCCTTCTTCGTACTGCTGGGTTACCTTTATTTCTTCGCTGACCGAGTTAGGTGTTTCCATATCTGGTTTTAGAGATAGCCGATGGACTATGTCAACTTGAAGCCAGAGAGGGATCTCATCGCCTAATTGTTCAAGACCAGAAGCATAAAGTTCTTCATGTCTAGTCATTTCTGCTAGAAGAAGAGAGTGTAGGCCCCTATGAGGGTTCCGGGGCTTTGCATTTATCAACGAATCTATATCACCTTCATTCAGTTCTTCTATCTCAAAAAATCGATTTGGTTGAATGTCGAACTCCTGAGTTAGAAATGAAGGGCCAAAAACAAACGACGATCTATGAATAACTTCGATTGCTGAAAGTCTTTCAGGAGAAAATCCGCCGCTATGAATCCAAGTAAGAGGGTAACGGTAAGACATAGCGCATGATTTAAACTCTAAATCAAAAATAACAAAAGAAAGGTTCCCATGTAGCCCCTTGAATGCGTCCTGTAGTTCAATTGGTCGATCAAGGTCAACCGGAAAAAAATACGCTTCTGGGTACCTGCCATACAGACCATTGGTTTCAAGTTCTGTTAGTGATACAGCAATTTTTGTGTTAGAAAAACTAGAAATCTCTGAGACTATGTCACAAGTTTTCTGGTTTAAGAGAGTCTCCGCTTTTGCAAAGATAATCGTTGAGTTATTCATAGGTTCATTTTGGCTTTTACTTTAACCTTACAGAGGTGAGATGGGTCATCATCAAAAGGGAAAGCACACAGACTAAAAAAGACCTTGAGCTAGGAAAGTATTCGAGATTTAAGTTATTTTACTCTCATGCTGAGCAATAGTTTCATCTATTTTCTCAAGATTTAATTTAGTCCACTCAATTGTTTTACGAATACCATCCCTGAGAGAAGTCTGGGCTAGGAAATCCATTTCTTCCAATGACTTTTCAGTTGAACCGAATCGACGACCAGATCGGTCCCAATCTCTTGCAGGAAGCATTTCTAACTCGGATCTAGAATCTGTCTCTTCCAGAATAACTTCAGCTAGTTCTTTTATCGTCGTCTCGACTCCGCTTGCAAGATTATAAACACCTCCAACCTCACCGAGAGTTGCACATCTAATAAGTCCGTCGACAAGGTCTTCAACGTAAATGAAATCGCGACTATTTCGCCCTTCGTTATCAAGGCTTAGCTTCTCACCCTTAATCGCCCGATATATGAACGTAGGAACAACATTTCTCCATACTGTTGCCGGCGTGCCGCGCCACTTCCCCGCACCTAGAATTTCTCTTGGCCCATAAACATTCTGAAACCGTGCTTTCACCGACGGAAGACCTGATGATCGTTCAAAATAATTTAGGTAAAACTCACCGACGATCTTCGAGATTTGATAGGGAGAATCCAAATAGAGCGAAACAGCATCATCTTCACTTGTTGCAAGAGCTTCGTCATATGTTTTCTCTGCAACGGTGCAGCCAGCTGAGGCATAGACAAGAGATCGCAAAGATGTAGAAGCAGAAAAGTGGTCAGCTAAGACGAGTGTCGTCCTTAAATTATTTTCATGATCCTCATGAGGATTTGCAATCGAACTTTGGTTCCCATGATATGTAGCCAAATGGAAAACAATGTCCCAGTCTGCTCCCAACTTCTCCAAAAGACCATCTTCATTAATCGACAGACCAGTAACTTGAACTTTTGGATTATCAGGAATATTAAATGGTTCAGCTGATAAGAAATTATCAACAATATGAACTACTTCTGCACCGTCTTCGATTAATCGATGTACTAAATTCGAACCTACGAAACCAGCGCCGCCGACGACCAGAATTCTGGAATCAGCAATTGAAGTTCTTTCCAAATTCACGATGTTTCGTCTGGCATGTGAAGATGAGTGAAAGTCTCTTCAATCCCAAACTCCCTGTAGTACCCTACGGCACGAGCAACACCATCTTCAAGAGGTGTTTTTGCTTCCCAACCAGGAAATTGTTGATGGGTCTTGCCTGGATCAAGAAGGATAGTAAAAGCATCATCTTCACCACGAGGACGAACTTCGATTGGTTCATCAAGTTCGATTCCCATAGCTTTGAGTGTTGCTTCTAGAAGGTCCTGAATGGAAACATCGGACCCAGAAGATACGTGATATGGTCCAGATTCTCCCTCACCATCTACTGCTCTTTCGACCACATCAATTAAGTCTTCTATAAAAATAAAGTCCCTGCGAGTGTCCATCACGAACACGGATGAATCATTTGACAGACGTTGGAAAAAAGTTGGAAGCGGACCAGTAATATTTCTTGGCCCATAGCCATTGGCTAGGCGGAATGAAACCCAGTCCAATCCTGAAAGCGCTATATAATTCTCACCTGCAGTTTTACTTATAGCGTAGCTACTTTCTCTTGGTCGCAACTCATGATCGATTGGTATCGGTTGTTCCTCAGGGTGAAGCCCATAACACAATGCGGTTTGGAAATAGATGAACCGTTCGACGTCACATTTTCTGGACTCATTAACGACTACTGATGTTCCAACAACATTTGTTTCTGCATCTTCGACCCACGCTTCGGGATCTTTGTATGAAGCTGCAGCATGCACCACCACATCAGGATTCACTCTAGAGAAAAGATCAGCCATCATATTGCTATCTGTTATAGACCCTTCAATAATTTCCAGTTCTGGCCTTTCGACCAAATTATCTCGCCGGCCGGTTGCAAAGTTGTCAACTACTACAACCCGATATCCCTTACCCAGAAGACGATCCGTTAAGGCAGAGCCAATAAAACCCGCTCCGCCAGTAATTAATACAACCTTTTCGCTCACAAAATCTCCTATTTCTAATGCCATGAAGCAATAAACCGACTCCCCATCCTATATCAAAAGATACTAAGTTCCTTTCGATACCTTCGTCATTAATAAATTATTTTCACGCAAACATAACAAACCAGAAAATACATTGTATCTTGTCTCACTATGGCTTATGACTGCGTTTTAATGTTGACATGGTCGAATTGGAAGACCGAAGCGAGAAGCAATAGGTATCACTACGCTTCACGATTTGCTAAAAGCGTTCCAGTTTTTTTCTGCCAACCTTGCGTATCTGAGAATTCCACATGTCAAATCGAGCGAACAGAGCTACCAAATGTCGATATTGTCCACACTCCAATTTCGACAAATAAATTAACGACTCCTGTCGCCGAGTATGACCCCACCTGCTCTAAAGAATCAATTGAAGATATCAAATCGCTATTACGAAGTAGAGGACTCTCCAGGCCATTAGTTTGGATTTACAACACTGCAAACTACTTCGAGACTATTCAGGCATTTCCCAATTCCCTTAGAGTCCTCCACGCAACTGAAGATTACTTCACTCATGCTAAGGGAATATACGAGCAGAATATGGGAGGAGAAACTACAAAACGCAACCTTCAAAAAACACTTGACATAACTGATCTTGTGATCGCTGTTTCTCAAGGAGTACTAAATGGGATTGAAAAAAATACTAATTATTGCGGCAAACACATTGTTCTAGAAAACGGCGTAGATACTAAATTCTTTACAGATCTGGCATCAAAAAAGAAAAACAAAATCCAGTCGGAGAAGGTTAAATCTCGGAAGCCAGTCACTATCTACCAAGGTGGGATCAACAAGCGACTTGATTACGAGCTATTAGAAACAGTGATAAAGAAGCTGCCTGATTGGGATTTTTGGTTTTGCGGAGGAGTAAGGGATCAAGATGACGAGCAGAAAGCTATTTGGAAAGCTTTATTAAAGAAAAAAAATGTTTCATGGTTTGGTGATCTCCCTCCGGAAGAATTCGGAGCCCATATGCTCGCTTCTTCTGTAGGGATCATTCCCTTTGTTCAGAACGAATGGATTAAGGGCTCTGCCCCATTAAAATCCTTCGAATACCTAGCTTGTGATTTACCGGTAGTGTCCGTTCCTATTGATTCACTAGAAAATTATCCAGATCACTTCAAACTAGCTGAGACAGCTGACGAATTTGTTGCAGAAATACGTTCCTCATTGAAATTAAAGAATGACCGACCTTTCCAAGAGGCGAGAAAAAAACTATGTGAAGAGAGATCCTACGATCACATTTTCAAATCAGCAAACGAAAATATCTCAGATCTGCTTAAAGATTTCCGAAGCTCTGAGAAAGTGCTTAATACTCTAATCCTCTATGATGAGAACTCAACACATGTGAACACAATAGAAGAGCACCTTTTATCTTTTAAAAGATACTCAAAAAATAATGTCTTCTTCTTGCCAGCGACTGGAAACTACCCGCTTGAAAATCTTGACCCAGATACTGTATACAACCTAGATGTATTTGATGTAATAATTATTCACTATTCTGTACGTCTCAGCCTTAGGGACCATTTGAACAGTGATCTTGTCGATCTATTGGCTCGGCACTCCGGAATTAAAGTCTTATTTATTCAGGATGAATACGACACACCAGAAATTGCCAGACAATGGATAGAACGACTGAATATTAATATGGTTTACACGTGTGTGCGTCCAGAAGATACTGAGTACGTCTACCCCAAATATCGATTTCAGACAACAGAATTTCTTCAGACGCTCACTGGATACATTCCAGAAAATATCCCTAATAGTCTCCAAATTCCTGATATAGCTAAGCGAAAAATTCGAATTGGGTACAGAGGAAGAAAACTCCCATTCATATATGGAAGCTTAGGAAACGAAAAATATGAGATAGGTCTCAAAGTCAAAGAATACGCAGAGGGAAAAGGTATCCCGGTAGATATAGAAATAGATGATTCAAAGCGCATCTACGGAGATGGATGGTATAGCTTTCTTGGGTCAGCAAGGGCAACCTTAGGAACCGAAAGCGGCTCAAACGTTTTTGACAATGACGGAACAGTCGCCCAAGAGATCGACTTTATGTTGAATGAAAATCCAGAAGTCGCCTTCGATGAAGTTTTCACTTCGGTTCTAGCTAAGCATGAAGAAAGAATCACTATGAATCAAATCTCACCAAAGATTTTTGAATCGATTCTTTTTCGTACAGCGCTAGTCTTATTTGAAGGGGAATATTCTGGTGTTGTCCAACCGGAAAAACACTACATACCTCTAAAAAAAGACTTTTCAAATATAGACTCAGTGTTCGAGAAATTAGAAGATCTGAAGTATCTAGAGCAAATCACGAGTCGTGCTTATTCCGACGTAATCGATTCGGGACTTTATTCATACCAGTCATTTGTTGAAGGAATTGACGCGGATTTAGATGCAAGACTTCTAAGGGATAAGAAATACGATTTATTCCAATACCCCGCTATTGCCAAAGACTCTAAAGGCGAATTCAAACAACTTCTTCCTTTAAATAACCTCGGCCTTACTTTATCAACTGGAATTTTCCCTCGCGGGTTTGATCGGACACAAATATCAGTAACCGAAGCAGCACAAGTAGCAGCTGAAGAAGCACAAGTAGCAGCTGAAGAAGCACGAGTAGCAGCTGCACAAGAAGTGCAAGCAATTATCGATCAGGCAAATGCTGAAAGAGCAAGAGCCGAAGCAGCTCTCGTTCAAACTCAAGCTGAAAAAGAACTAGCATTGGCACAAGCTGAATCCGAAAGAGCTCAAGCACAAGCATCTCTAGCGCACGCTGAAAAAGAGTTGGCATTGGCGCATGCTAAAGCCGAGAGAGCTCAAGCTGAAGCAACCCTCGCGCAAACTCAAGCCGCTGAAGAAGCAGTTCAAGCAACTCTCGATCAGGCAAATGCTGAAAGAGCAGGAGCCGAAGCAGCTCTCGCTCAAGCTCAAGTTCAAATTGAAAAAGAGTTAGCATTGGTACAAGCTGAATCAACCCTCGCGCAAACTCAAGCCGCTGAAGGAGCCAAACCAGAGACAATATTAAACATTGCAGAAGTAAAAATAAGTCCGTTTAAGGATAATCATTCCTTAGAATATAAAATCGCACGGAAAATATGGAACTTCATACCTAAAAATTCAAGGTATAGAGTAATTGCAAATCTTAAAAAAATGAAAAGTCCCGATCGAAAACTAGGAATCTCTATGAAAATTGTTCTTAAATTTTGGCGCCTAATGCCGAGAAATCTAAGAAGAAGAATCAAGCGAGTTTTACGGTAGAAAATATGTGTGGATTCGTTGCTTTAATCTCTCCCTCAATACCTATTGATAGAAATTTGTTGAATATTATGCGAGACAGGCTATACCACAGAGGACCCGATAACGGTTTAACCTGGGTTCACGACATTCATCGTGTTGGACTAGCTCATAGACGTTTATCGATACTTGATCTTTCTCGAGATGCTGACCAACCAATGGTAAGCAAGGATGGGAACTTCCGCATTGTCTTTAATGGTGAAATCTATAATTACGTGGAATTAAGATCTGAACTTGCATCTAAAGGAATAAAATTTCGAACTACTTCTGACACTGAAGTACTACTTGAAGCTTTAATTGAATGGGGAGAAGATGCTCTTCCAAAGCTGAACGGAATGTTCGCATTCACTCTTTGGGATGAGAAGCGTAAACAATTATTAATTGCACGTGATCGGTTTGGAGAAAAACCGGTGTTTATTGGAAGGGGCCTACATGGGACGACAGCTATAGCCTCAGAAATTAAATCTATACTCGCTCATCCCACGATTCCATGCCAATCAAGTGAGGAAGCTTTAAATAGATACATAAATGGTAGTTGGTATGAAGATGATGAACTCACTTTCTTCGAAGGGATTGAAAGATTACCCGCTGCTCACGCAACTTGGATAAACCTTCATGGAGAGACTGTGAAGCGCTGGAGATACTGGACGCCTAACTACAGTGATATTAACTATGACATAACTCTTAAAGATGGAGCTGACCGTTTTAAAGACCTCTTTCAGAGAAGTATAGACATGCGACTCCGTTCAGATGTTCCAGTCGGATCCAGCCTCTCAGGCGGAATCGACTCTTCTGCAATCGTAGGATTCTTGAGTAAACAAAGAAATAAGAATACCTTCTCGCAAAATACATTCTCCGCCGTATTCCCAGACGATCCGGCGATTTCTGAACATGATGAAATCAGCCAAGTAGTTACATATTCTGACGTGGACTCATATACAACGATCCCACAGTCAAAAATGCTAGAACGCGAATCAAAAAGACTCCACTATCACCAAGAAGAACCTTTTCTATCTGCCTCAATATACCTTCAATGGTGTGTTGCAAGGCTAGCGAAGGAGCGTAATACAACAGTTCTGCTAGATGGGCAAGGAGCTGACGAGCTTCTAGCCGGATATCAATTCTATTTTCGTCAACACCAACTTGACCTTCTTGACAAAGGCCTCTTAGACGAGGCTATTACCACTACAGAAAAATTCAGCTCAAGAATATACTCAGCATCTGAAAAATTCCAAGATAAAGGAAGAAGAGTCCATTTAGATGTCATGTATACAGTCGATGAACTCCGCCAAATGGCCGGGAACACTCCAAGTGTTTTTCATTATCCATACACTGTTGGAGTAGCACCACCTGAAAAAGGGTTCAGACTTCGAAGAACAATTTCCGAAGCGCTTCTATACAACTGTTTACCAATGCTTCTTCGTTACGCTGACAGGAACTCTATGGCGTTTTCTCGGGAAGCCCGCTTACCTTTCCTTGACTACGACCTAGTCGACTACTGCCTAACACTTCCAGACTCCTTATACATAAATGACGGTTGGCAGAAAATCGTTTTACGCGAGGCAACCAAAGGAGTAATTCCGGAAGAAATTCGCTGGCGAACTGACAAAGTCGGTTATGCGGCTCCATTGGATATTTGGATGCGAAGAGATCTAAAAGGTTGGACAGAAGAACGAATTTATGACAGTCAGCTTATTGACATACCAGATTATGACCGAACAACAATCGAGTCTCTCTGGGAAGATCACCAAAACGAGAAAGCCAACAATTCTTGGGCGCTTTGGAGATGGGTAAGCCTATCTGAATGGCTCGACTTGAAAAATATAGGAACGTGGAGATCAGGGATGGAAACCCACCTCTCCCATTGATTTATCCTGAAACTATAAAGAACTTAAGAATCCACAAGAATCAAAGTATTTTTTCGTGCATATTCGTTACTGGTATATCAGAATTTCTTAACAAAGCTTTATGGTCAGAAATAGCCGGCCTATCGAAGAATGTTTGGAACCAAATTTCTAGGCTTATCATCCCCCACAATGCTCGCAACGGAACTTTATCAAGATTAGAAGTGTTAGGAATCTGTAGAGGGAACATATCTCGATTTTTAGCTGAATTTAGGGTGTCCAGTATAAAACTATTAACTTCGGGATTTGATCGAGCCCAAACATCCAAGGGAACAGGAAAGCCCATCTTGTCTTTCCTCTGTAGGATTTGATCTGGTAATCGCTTACCTAAAGACTCGATTAAAAAACGTTTAAGCTTCCCGTCCTTAAATTTGATATCCGAAGGAACTGTAGCTGCAAATTCAATAATCTTGTGATCAAGAAAGGGAACCCTTGCTTCCAACCCATGTGCCATACTGACGCGGTCTTCAACATGAAGCAGGCCAGGCAAAAGTGATTTAAAATCAAAATGAGTCATCTCATCGAAATAGGACCCAGATTCAACATTCTCTGCCCGAAAAAGCTTGAGAGCCTCTTCTCGAGCGCTGTAATCCGAATCCTTAACCCAATCGGCTACGGGAGTTCCTGAACTTCGATCAACTAGATCGATGTACCTTTCATCTCGCGGCCCAAACAACCCCTTTGACCAAAAGGAAGAAAGCATAGGTTCATACCCTTGTAAGGACTGAAGAGAAGAATTCAAGCTTTGGTAAGACAATATAAAGTTTGCTTCATCACCTGTACCGTTAATTGCCCCTTTGAGCGCCTGCTCAAGGTAAGCCACCAAATATCGTGTGTAGCCCCCGAAAATTTCATCACCGCCTTGCCCCCCTAACACTACTTTGCGATGTTTACTAGCTAGCTCTGAGACCATATATTGAGGGAATGAACCAGGACCTGCTATCGGATAGTCCAAGTGATAAATTACTTTTGGAAAAACATTTAAAAAGTCTTGAGGAGTCATCGAACATTGGAAAAGTTCGAAATCTGCCTTTTCTGAAGCCCAAACAGCATATTGACTCTCGTCATACCCAGGAGGTTCTTCAAACTTTCCGGTAAAACCAATAAAGTCTGAAGATGCTTCGGAAGCAGCTATTGAAACAAGACTGGAATCTATCCCGCCGCTAACGTATCCGCCAATCGGTACGTCACTCCTACAATGAAGATCGATTGATTCATCAAAAAGCGCTTCTAAATGTTCGAGAAAGTATTGTTCATCATGGTCAAAGTCCCGCTCATATTCGACTTCCCAATAACACCTTTGAACTTGCATTTTTGAAAAATTATCCAAAGTAAAATCTAAATAATGACCCGGAAGAAGTTGATTAATACCTTCGAAAAGAGTCGTTTGCCCCAAGGGCAATTGAAGCATCATATAATCAACTAATCCTGTCTCAGAGACTTTGGTCGAGTCACCAAATGGTAAAAGGGCCTTCGCCTCTGAAGAGAATCGGAAAGTCTCTGATGAGAAGGAGTAATAAAATGGTTTGATACCAAATCGGTCACGCGCTGCAAATAGTCTGCGCTCTTTCGGATCCCAAATAGCAAAAGAAAACATGCCACGGAGCTTTTGAAGGACTTCAGGACCCCAGCGATCAAACCCAACAAGTATTACTTCTGAATCACTTTGTGACCGAAAGTTTTCTTCTCCTAACTCTGATCTCAATTCCCTGTAATTATAGATTTCTCCATTAAAAACAAGCCATCGTTGCCCATCAGTCATTGGCTGCAGGCCAGATTCCTCTAAATCAATAATACTTAACCGCCTGTGGCCCAATGCCACGTTAGATGCCGGGTCAATCCATATACCTTCGGCATCTGGCCCGCGATGAGACTGCAGATAATTCATTGTTAGAATCTCTAACTCCAACTCTTGCCGACGGGCTTGTCTAGTTACTATTCCAGAAATACCGCACATAGTTACTACCTATCTCTATGGATAAATTAACGAATCAACTTCTAAAGGCTACAAGAGAGTCCATCTGATTACTCGATACAGATTTTCTCATAAATATTCTGAAGATTTTCACTATCTACACTCCAGCACAATGTTTTCCGAGCAGTAAGAGCATTTTCCAGAAATTGAAAGTAATTATCGGAGAGCTGCTTTACTGCATTACTAAATGAACAACTGTCGCCAGGCTTATAAAGGACACCCAAGTTGTTTGATCGAACAATTTGTGCGATAGCCGGAAAATCTGAAGCAACTACAGGCACTCCTTCTGCAATTGCCTGGAAAAGTTTATTAGGAAGAGCACGCAAATGGTTTTCTATTCCTGACTCAAGACTAACTATAGCAATACCGCCATCGCGTATAAATTTACCTGCTTCCTCTATGCTGCCATGATCAATCACTTCTAGAGGAGTCTTGAGCTGAAAGCCTGAAATTCTTCTCCCCATGAGTTTTATATCTACATCTGCTTCTAAGGCACCATCAATTACTGTATTGAGATCACGCCCGTCTGAAATATTTCCGGCATATGCTAAATAATTAATCCGCCGTGGCGGATTTTCAATTGATATAGGAAATGTATTCCGAATAACAAAAACCTCCCGTCCAAATTTACTAGCAAGCTCTTCAGCCAATTGATCCGAAACAGTAATAACAGCAGATGCAGATTGCACTTCCAAAGCTTCAATCCTTGCATCACGCGACATTTCAAATCGTGAACCTAATCCACGCAATTTACGGCCCGTCCATAACTCATGTGAGTCATAAACCAATAGAAAATCTTTGTGAAAAGGTTTCGTGGCCTCTAACGCTGGTAAATCATGGGCATGAATAATATCTATAGCAGCAACTTCTCTCATCTTCTCGATCCGTTCGCGAACTTGTCTAATAAATTGCCTGCGTTTGGAATACCTGTAGGGAACCAATGTTAAATATTTAACAAGGCGCCAAAAAATTGATGAACGCTTTCCCGCTGAAGACTTGGTAGAACCCACTATGCCAACTTGAATTGGGGTCCATACACAATTTTCGGGAAGGGGGCCGAGCCCTAGAACATAAACTCTGTAACCAGCCTCGACAAGCGAGGAAGCCTCTCTATCGACTCTGGAGTCAAACTTTAGTGGTGACATTGTCACCATCAAAACAACCTTCATTGAATCTGTACCTTGTATGCAAAGATTGCATCTTCCACAGCATCAGAAATTTCCTTTTCGTCGCCTGTTCTTGTCTGGAGGAAATATTCTCGCCCTTGAGAACCTATTCTTTGTGCTTCCTTTGGATTATGCACCCAAATATCAAGAACCTTTGCTAACTCATCGTGGCCACCGACAACACCACCTTTAGCCTCGTGAATAACTCGACTCTGTCCAGAAATATCAGTTGCTAGTATTGGAAGGCCCACTGCCCAATACTCCCAAATTTTTGTTGGAATAGCCTCCTGGAACGAAGGAGTTGGGGAAAGTAATGAGAGGCCGGCTAAACAATGTTTCGCTATCTCCCATGACTGTTTGTACGAGCATCGCCCGTGCCACTGTACCCGCCCAGCTAAATCTAATTCTTCTATCTGCTGATAAAGGCTTTCTTCATTTGCGCATGGACCTACTAAATCAAGGTCTACGTCTGGGCTTGCTTGGACTAGGCGCAACATTGCTGATAACCCTCTACTTTCACGTATATCACCCACATAGACAAGGCGTTTCAAGGGAGGGGCTTCCGGTGGTGATGGTAAATCAACGTGATTAGGGCGATTTGAGATAATAAGATAGTCATCAAATGCCACGGAGTTATCAACTGCTACTACGACATGAGACCAACGTTCACGAACTTTTCTTAGGATCTTCGTAATTACTTTGACGAATGGAACCATACCTCTACTAATCCAGGAGCGGTCGAAAAGAACTTTTTCATAGTCCTCATGCACATCGGAAATAACAGCTACTTTTTTGTAAATCACAGGAGGGAGAAATAACTGAAGCTCAGGGTCGGGCAAAATTACGCAATCTGCTGAACTCTTTTTAATAAAGCGATAGACAATCAAAGGACTTAAAAAAAACCTTAGAAACCTTGAGCGTGATTGTACTTTATGTAGTTGTACTCTTACTCCTGCTCGAAGAAGCGAATATTGATGGCGCACTAGTCTGCCATCTTGCAGGTCATGGCCGGTAGTAATAATTAAGACGTCAGGTTCATGCACTTGGGAGAGACCTTAATTGAACAAATAGTTGGTTTTGTACTTTCACAGTGTCCTCCATATCGACTATATAACCTTCAGCCATTTAGATTCATGCATTTAAATAGGGATTACCAATAAATGAAATCAAGTAACCCATAAGCATGCAAGGACAATTACGAAATTTTGTCGTAGAGTTAACGGTCGGAAACCAGAGTTTAAGGGAATAAATGTCAGACATAATCGTATGTTCTTTCTTCACTGACGACGATTATTATCGAACTCATGCAAAAGAACTAAAAGAGAATCTTCTCGGACTGGGTATAGATCATGAATTAAGCGAGATTTCTCTCGACCCTAAATTGGACTGGGTAGATATATGTCGAAGAAAAGTCCCTTTCTTGCATTCGATATGCTCTCAAAACCCTAAGAAAAAAGTTTTCTGGATTGACATAGATTGTAGATTGCTAGAAATCCCTGACTTTATTTACTCTTCGTCAGCCGACATTATTGGTTTTCAAAGGGGATTCAGCCCTCCAATTGCGATCGGATACCGGAACCATAGCCGCTTCTGGGAACCATGCTTCTGGGGGGTAGGGACTTCTAAAAATGCCAGAAAAATGATTGCCGATGCCGCAAAGGCAGAAAAAGAATCAGAGATTAAAGCAACTGACGATTTCTTTTTTGAAGAAGGCTGGAGAGCTAATGCTGACGCTCTGACTTTTCAAATAATTCCGTCAGCTTGTGTAGTGGGAAAACAAAATTCACGTACGACTCATTCGGCTTTTTTCGTCTTTGGATCTAGCGGAAATGTCTCAGAATATAAGGGAAAGGCTGCACAGCATCTAAATGAACAAAGGCCAAAATGGTTAAGGAAAAAGCTACTCAAAATTGGGAAACAGACGCTGAATCGCCTACCAAAAAAGATCTCACGACAAATTATTGCAACCTCTGATAAGACTGGCGTAACCCACTACCTCCTAGGCTATAAACGTTCTGGAATTTCGGATGGACGTAGCCAAACTCAACGACGCGATATAACCAACCGTATTTTACGATCAGGGATGAACGGCGAAATCGAACTTCTGGAAGACTTGGCTGATGACTTAAGCACAACCAGCATAATCAATCCAAATGAGTTAGTTACGATAGAAGCTGCAAGGGCATTTGGGTACTATTCCTCAAGAGAATCTGATAGAAAGCTCAAGTTAAGTTGGTGGGTAAGACCATTCCCTGGAAACTTCGGAGATTGGCTTTCTCCACTTATTGTCTCTCAGTATGGAAACTGTAAAATATCTTTTCAAACGCCTACAGCTCCGGAAAGGAACACACCAAAACATCTTGTCTCGATAGGTTCCATTGCTCGATTTATTAAAGGAAGTTCCTTAGTAGCTGGAACTGGAATAGCTAGTCACGAATTTCCAATTAGCACTAAAGCTAAATATTTTTCAGTACGAGGACCCATCACTGCAGAATTTCTAAGAACATGCGGTGGTCCAAATATTGACTCGTTTGGCGATCCAGCAGCACTCATCTCTAGGATCGTTCCACTAAAGCGAGATAAGACTAATGGGCGCATCGCATTAGTTCGACATGCAAGCCATGACCGTGTTCCATTAACACTCCCGAAAAACTATGATGAACTGAGTATTCTTGTCTCTCATCCAGATAATGTTACAAAATTTCTATCTGAACTGATCAAATATGATGAAGTGGTCACAAGCGCTTTACATGTGTTGATTGCCTGCCAGTCTTACGGCATACCCTGTTCGTTAATAACCTTTGAGGGTTTAGAGAACAGTATTTCTGGAACAGGATTGAAGTACATGGACTATTCGCTGGGAGTAGGGTTAAAAGAGTTAGTTCCAACGGTGGTCCAAAGAGACCTTCGGAGGGTACCACTTGAAAAAATTCGACAAACAGAAACAATTAGCGAATCAAAGAAGGACGAAATCGAACAAAAACTTCTAGAAGCGATTCACTCGACCTGGGACAAAAAAGCATATGAAAAACATAACCACTGAACTTTGGGAAACCACTGTAGATCTCTTCCCCACTCGTCGGGAATCGCGAATGGTCATGGGAGTTATCTTCCTAGCAATATCTATTTCTGTCTCAGAAATTCTATTGGCCCACTTTTTTTCATTATTGATATTACCTACTGAACCTAGAGAAACAAAAAGCCTTATATTCCTAGGGATAATTTTTCTTTCTTTCTTTTCTATACTCCGACTAGCAAGCTTTGCTAAAGAACACTACCGGCTAAATATTTTTGAAAAGTCTCTTACGAGCTGTAAATCAGAAAACCAAGTAGCGAACTCATGGCGGTGGGCTACTGCAATGGAGCTAACATCTCTTCTTATATTGTGCGGCAGATTATTTTTTATTTCTGCTCTCCTTTTTTTCTTTTCACCAATCTTTGGTATTTGTAACATGATCATCGGAATAGGGATTTTTCAAATACTCTCTTGGAGACTCGGAAAACAGTTCAAGTCACAATATAAATTCCGAGAAAAACAACGGTCTAAGCAACCGGTGACAAATGCTGAGAAGGTAAGAACAAGGGTAATCGCTGCAGAAATAGGGTCTCTTCTTTCATCAGTTGGACTAATTATACTTCTTGGGATTCTTATTCTTCTTTACGCGAAAGGCTCATTAAGTCCCGCTAAAGCATTCGTTCTTTTCATAGCCGTTCGAATGATAGGACAGATCTACTCCGGACTCTCATCGGGATTGATGCGATTTGCTAGAGCTAGAGTCTACAGTGAGTAAACGTTATGTCACTATTGGGTACTCAAGCCTCTCCAATCGCGTAAACAAAATAGAACTTCCCCCGAAAAGAAACGGCGTTGAAATTCTCATCGCTGTTCAGGGAGGTCCTACTAAAGAATTCAACCGGAAAGACGTAAGATTCATTTACTTGGATTCGATTGGTGCTGCGAAAAGTAGAAACAGAATTCTTTCTGAGGCTAAGGGCGAGATTCTCTTTTTCGGAGATGACGATATGAAATGGGTCGAGAAAGGCATGAGTGAAGTTATAAATTACTTTTCAGACCATGAACATGTTGACTTAGTTCTTGGCCAAGCTATTGACGAAAACTCTAAGTTACGAAAAAGGTATTTTCCGGAAGAAAAACGACTTACACGTTTTAATTCTGCCAAGGCTGCAACCTATGAAATAGCAATTAGAACAGAGGCATTTCGGAGAAAGGCCATCACGTTCGATGAGAGCTTTGGCGCGGGTACAGATAATTATCTTGGAGATGAGTATATATTTATAGCGAATGCATGCACAAAAGGACTTATTTGCGAATTTATTCCTTCAATAGTTGCCGAACATTCTTCTGAATCATCAGGAACTCAATTCGGGACTATTGAAGACGCAAGAGTCCGTTCATTGGTATTGCGAAAGGTTTTCGGCAACCTAGCTCCTCTGGCACGATTAGGGTTTGTTCTAAAAGATCCAGTGCGTTTTAAAAGAATCTCTTTGATTATGCGTTTTATCTTTGGCAGATTTCCAAATTAACTACCCAGAGAAATCATTGGAGAATTTTTTCATTTCAACTAGAGAGAAGTGGCGGGGGCAGGATTTGAACCTGCGACCTTCGGGTTATGAGCCCGACGAGCTACCAAACTGCTCCACCCCGCGCTGGGAATTCAATTATGCCGAGGTAAATCGCTACCCGCAACTTTCTGACAATTTCCTTATTGAATTTATTTTTCTGGAACTTCCACTATCGTTACAATCCCTGAAGATCCATCAACACGAATTCGAGAGCCATCTTTGATTTTTCTGGTTGCATCTGTAACAGCAACAGCACAAGGCATTCCTAATTCTCGAGAAACAATGACCGCATGGCTCATTTGTCCACCTACATCAACGACAACTGCTTCAGCAGGGACAAATAACGGCGTCCATGAAGGGTCAGTTAATGGAGCGACCAGGATATCTCCTGTTCCCAAAGAACCTGGGTTAGAAGGGTCGGTGACAATCCTTGCAATTCCCTCAGTAACACCTGGACACCCACCAAAACCTTGAAGCGTATCTCCGACAGCTAAAGGTGAGAACTCTTTTGGATTTACTTCTTTTCGAAGAGGCCACAGTGAAGGGTTTGGCAAATTTCCTTCAAAAATAAATGGTGGGGTTCGTTTTGAGAGTTCTTCTCTTACATGTTTTCTATCGCTGATCTTTTCATCGAAAGAAGATGGATTTTTTATGAAGTCATCTAATTCAGTTTCAAGGACAAACCACATGTCAATAAGTTCTCCATTTTCTCGTTGCAGCGCTGCTCGCTGAGCAAGCTCTCGAGAAATAAGTCGGGCGATATGAATGAGGTCAATGATTGTTGTCTTGGATCTTTCCCTTGCTTGGGAGAAGAGAATGGAAGCATGGAATGCTTTATTGAACAACCACAAGCCCAATCCCTTCAATTGAGATCGTGCCAGTATTAGATTTTGTTCTCGATTGTTTCCGAGTATTTCTGCTCTATGTGTGGGAGATTTCGCAGGGTCAGCATGGCGCATTCTATCTATAAGAATTAGGACTGAAATTGGATCAGTGCCCCATGTTTCACATGCAGTTTCCCATTCGTTCGGTCCTCGGCTGCCAAACTCGGAAAGAAATCTATCGAATTCCTCTACAAAGGTACTTGCGTGATAGGAGTTACGTAAGCGACCTTCAAGACCTACAGTGCCTTCGTCGAATAATTTAGTAAGTTTGGGGTCTTGTGCCACTTGGCGGCCAAGTTCCCATAGAACGAATGAGGGAGCGGCACTATCAACGTCGCCTAAGTTACCGAGTAAGGTTAATGCAAGTGACCTATTCCCTAGACGTTCTTCGCAGATTGTTGAAAGTAATTGGACAGCTCCACCTGCTTGTCCTGTGATATCTAGATGACTAGTGAACAAGTGCATCGCTGGTTCCATAATTTCTCGAAGTGCAGCTACTAGTTCTTGATTGCTGGATTGAATCAGTGCTGGAAGTCGTTGTTGCCATTGTGTAACCAGGTCTCGATCTGAAGCTAGCGATGGTATTTCACTGGTATTTAGCATTTTCCAGCCATACCTGATGATCTTTAAGCTTGCTAAAGTATTCTTATCGTCTTTATGGGGGGTGTATTCGGGTGCTTGTTGTTCTGACCCGTAATACGTCGCATCGCTTTTTTCTATGGTCGTTCCCGGTGTTCGAACAGCGATCATTCTTCCGAAGGAAAGATTTAAGTACATATAGCCAGCGAAAACTCCTCCAAAACATGATGGTCCTTCCACAATGTCTTTTCGGGAAATAACTCCCGCATTAATGGCTGCTCTTGCTGACGCTTGTTCGCCAACAATTCTCGTAAGGGTGATAGTTAATGGGTAAGCGACTTCTGGCCATACTTCTCCGGCATTCCCTCTGGTATAGATTGGGTAACGTTTCGATGGGTATTGGGTGATGTATTCTCCCAGACCAAAATCAACCATTGCTGCTGACCCAAGCTTCATTGTTGCACAATATGCGAGAAAGCTTATTTGCGCCAACTGTGGTTGGTGCGCTCTAATGCTATATGGACACTGGAGGTTCAGTTTGGATGCAAAAGAGATAGTTGAAGCCTATTGGGGAGTGCATTTTTCTAGAGATTGGGATGAGATGGTATCGTTCTTTTCTGAAGATGCGCATTACACAGATGTTGGGTTGGATGCGGTAGGCGCGACTGGTCCTGGCGAGATTATTTTGCGTTTGCGCTTAGGAATTGAACCTCTTTCGGGTTATCTTCATTTCCCTAAAAATACGATCTCTGAGGGGAATTTTGTAGTTACCGAGCATGTTGAGCAGTGGCAATTCCATACTGGGGAAGTTATTGATCATCCTTTTACTTCTGTGATGGAAGTCAATGAAGCTGGCATGATTATTCGCTGGCATGATTATTCCCATTTGGGGAATCTTTTAGAGCAAGCTCCATCGTGGTGGTTGGAGCATATTGCTAATGGCTGGAGAGGCTAGTCGTAGTTTGTGTTGGCTGTTTATCTGTCCATGACGATTTGGAGGATGTACCAGAACATGGTCATCAGTGAACCAAATAAGGTTACTGCTGCTCCGACATAGGCTTGTTCAGGGTAGGAATGGAGAATTTTTTGGGTGTTGTAGAGGATTGATACACCCATAAGGGCAACCATAGCTACCGAAAACCATGTTCCGATATTCATTCCGAATATGAGGGCAGCGACGATGAGGACCATAGCGGCTACTCCTCCCCATATGAGGATTGGTCTTAAGAATGAGAGGTCACGTCGTGTTACCCATCCGACAAAGGAAAGGCCAGCGAATCCCATTGCCGTAATGATTGCGGCTACCCATACATCTCCGGCTGCCTGTCGAACATTAAAGACGTAATATAGGAAAGGGGCAAAAATTAAAGCTTCGACGGCAGAAATAGCGAATAGTCCTCCGTACTGTCGGCCTACATTTTCAAGGTCGTAGCTTGCTTGGGTTGAAATCCAGGTTCCGAGCATGAACAATCCGAGGAATAGAAGCCATGCTCCACCGTTCCCAGCGAGGATTTCCCATAGGTTTTCTGCAATGCCGCTGGCGAACATGAGATATTCGAATGCCATAAATGCGCCAAGTGCTAATCCAAGGTGTTGGTAGACTTTAACCATGAATGCCACTCTGTCTGATTCTTGCAGTGAGGCTACGGGAGTGTATGCGGCTGGTGAATAGCTCATGTTGTCCTTTTAAATTTGTACGGTGTTTTAATTCTATACAGTTTTAGCAATTATTCTTCTAGTTGTGAAGCTATTGATTCTGTAGCTTCGATAAATTCTTCTACCATTTCATAGACTACTTGTGAGGTTGGTTTTGTCTTATTCATTGTTCCTACGATCTGGCCGACAAAGTAGTTAGCGAGTTTTTCTGCTCCAGACCCTTCTCGGTGGGCGGCACGATCTATTCGGGCTATTGCTTCGTTGATTAATATAGGTTGTAGTGGCATACCGAGTGGCATTGGGGTTTCTGGATTTTCCCATTCGTCTGTCCATGATGATTTAAGTTGTCGAGCAGGTTTTCCTGTCCTTGATTTTGATCGGATTGTGTCCGAAGATGTCGCTGACAACATCTTTTCTTTGACTACTGGGTGGGTTTCAGCTTCTTCTGTTGTGAGCCAGACGGAACCGCACCATACGCCTTGTGCACCTAATGCCATTGCGGCTGCCATTTGGCGCCCTCCTCCGATGCCTCCAGCTCCAAGGACCGGTACTTCTCCTACTGCATCTACGATTTCTGGTATGAGGACCATGGAGCCGATTTCTCCTGTATGGCCACCAGCTTCGTATCCTTGGGCGATGATGATGTCTACGCCGGCATTAACGTGTCGTTGTGCATGTTGAGCTTTCCCTGCTAAAGCCCCTACCTTTTTCCCTGCTTCTTTTGTTTTTTCGATCATGAATTGTGGAGGTGGACCGAGAGCATTGACAATGAGTGTCGGTTTGTGCGCTAGGGCTATTTCTAGTTGGGGGGCGGCGGTTGAAGCCGACATGGGAGCAGCTTTTTCATTTAGTATGTCAAACTGTCCTTTGGGGTTGTCGGTTAGAGGTGGGACATCGTAGCTTTCAAGAATTTGATTTACGTATTCGATATGTTCTTTGGGAATCATTTCGACGATTTGTTTGACGGTGAGTCCTCCATCGTCTGATCCGGCGTATTTTGCTGGGACGATAAGGTCGACACCATAGGGCTTTTCCCCGATTTCGTTTTCAATCCATTGAAGGTCGGTTTCTAAGCCTTTGGGGGTATGTCCGACAGCTCCGAGGACTCCGAGTCCTCCTGCTTTGGAGACCGCAGCAACTACATCTCTGCAATGGCTGAAAGCAAAAATCGGCAAATCAATATTGAACATATTGGTTACGTCGTTTTTCACTCTTTACCCTTTCGTTTCTTTGATTACATTAATGGGAATGTCCATTTGTCGACTTCGTAACCATTCTCCGAGTGCTTTGGCTTGTGGGTCTTGTCGTGTTGATGCGGCAACGCCTTCTTGTAGGAGCCCTCTAATTAGGAAGTTTAATGATCGTATCTTTGGGTACCGGTATCGTTCGATGGTTAGGTTTTGGGTTTCTGGTAGTAGTTCTTTAAGTTGTTCTATTGTTAGAGCATTATCTAACCAGGCCCATGCTTTGTCATTTCGAGCGTAAATTCCGAGATTAGCGTCACCGCCTTTGTCTCCGGAACGTGTTCCACATACGGTTCCGATGGTTACGCTACTTGAGGGTCCAACTGGTTTTGGTAAAGGTTGGTCATTTTCGAATTCAAGTGGGGGTCCTTGCGGATTGGAGGACTCTACCATGGTTGTTTCCCCATCGAGGATGTGGATGTATTGGGGAACGAGTTCTGCGGGAACGATAGCGGGGCGATATATCCCAAATGGGGTGGCAGTAGTTGGGCCGCTGCTAAGACTATACATTCCTGGGATGCTGGAAAGAACGGTGTGGATCATTGCGTCGGTAAAGATTCTTCCGACTTTTCGCTCATCTTTATCTTTGACCGTTACTTTCCAAATAGCTGTTGCTTTTTCTTGTTGGTCAGGGTCTGCTTTGTCAGTTCGAATGATTTCGCTTCGTATGCTTTGAAAGTCTTCTGGATTGTAGGGGCAAGAGTCCCAGAATGTGGCTTGTGCGAAAGCAGCTTTTTCTTCAATGTCTAGCCCTGTGAGGGCTACAGTAAAGGAGTTTCTGTATCCTCCAAGTTCGTTCATAGCTACTTTGAGGGTTGTAGGTGGGGCTTGTCCTTTTACGTTAGAAACTGTTACGCGATTAGGTCCGGTATTTTCAATTTGGATGGTGTCGAAGCGGGCTGTTACATCGGGTCCTAAGTATTGAGGTCCTCCTATTTCGTAGAGGATCTGGCTTGTGATTGTTTCTGTGTTTACTATGCCGCCGGTTTCATCATGTTTTCCGATAGTTGACGATCCGTCTTCTGCGATTTCTGCCCAGGGGAATCCGAATCTTGCTTTCCCTCCTATCTCAGTTCTGTCTGTGATCTCATTGAAGAAGGAGTAATTTCCGCCTGTAGCTTGCGCTCCGCATTCAATGATGTGGCCTGCAACTACAGCTCCAGCTAGTTGATCGAAGTCGGTTCTTTCCCAGCCGTGGTGCCATGCGGCAGGTCCGCATACTACGGCGGCATCGGTTACTCTTCCGGTGATGATGATGTCTGCTTTTTGGTTAAGGGCTTCGACTATCCCCCAGCATCCAAGATATGCGTTAGCGGTAAGGTATGCATCTAGATCTCCGAGGGGGATATCTGGTGAGAATGGTTGAAGTTTTTCTGCGGTGTGGAGGTCATGGATTCTTTCCATGAGGTTATCTCCATCTACGTATGCGATTGTCGGGTTTAGTCCGAGTTTTTCTGCGATGTCGTTTACGGCTTCGGCGCAGCCGCGTGGGTTGAGTCCTCCTGCGTTGCTGACGACTTTGATTCCTTTGTCTAAGCATGTTCCCATTACTTGTTCCATTTGGGCGACAAAGGTGCGTGCATAGCCTCCTTCGGGGTCTTTGTTTTGGATTCTGCTTAGGATGAGCATTGTCAGTTCTGCTAGCCAATCCCCGGTAAGGACATCGATTGGTCCTTGTTGAACCATTTCTTCTGCTGCGGATGGTCTATCTCCGAAGAATCCTGAACAGTTGGCGATTCTAATGGGGTTAGCTGTCACGATCCTTCACCCTGTTCGAGTGAGACTAGGAGATCTCCGGTGTCTACACTTTCACCTGGTTGGAAGTGGATGCTTGTGACGGTTGCCGTTCCAGTGGCAATAATTTTATGTTCCATTTTCATAGCTTCAACTACAACGAGGACGTCTCCTTCTTCCACTGTCTGCCCTTCGCTCACGTTGACAGCTATGACGGTCCCTGGCAGCGGACTCGTTGGGCCTGCTCCGAATTGTTCGGATTCGCGGTGGGTGAATTTTGGTTTTCGTGACCATGTTGCTGTTCCAAACCTGCTCTGGGTATGTACGGTCTCTTCGTTTATTACGGTTTTAATTACTTGGCGGCGGTTATCTATCTCTACTATTTGCTGTTCTGTTGATTGGTTGAGTAGACGTACGGAGAGCTTTGTGCGGTTGTCTTCAGAGAGGGTTCCGTCTTCTTGTGGTTCTGGCCATGGTCCTAGAAGGACTTCGATCTCGTTTTTGCCTATTGTGTATTCGACATGATCTTCACCGTATGGGCTTTCCCAGATTTGTCTTTGGCCTTGGGTTCTAAGATTTCTCCATCCTGAGGGGGTAAATCCTGTGACCATGCCGTTACTTCGTTCTTGGAGTTCTAAGGCGAATACGGCGCCAAGGAGAAGGGCGTTGTGGTCTTCGGGGATTAATTTTTCTTTTTCGAGTACTTGAGGGTGATCTTGGAGGTAGCTGATTGGAGTATTTGCTAATTGGTAGTCTTGTTCAGCTAGTACGGACAAGATCATCGAGAGGTTTGTTTCTATCCCGCTTATGTGGGTGGATCTGAGTGAACGTGCGAGTTTCTTTATCGCTTGTTGTCTATCTGATCCATAGGCGATAATTTTTGCGATGAGCGAATCATAATCTGTTGTTACTTGTGAACCTTCTCGTATGCCGCTATCAACTCTGACTCCGTCGCCGACGTGAAACTGTTCTATCGTTCCTATTGATGGCATCCAATTCTGGGCTGGGTTCTCGGCGACTAGGCGTACTTCGATTGCATGGCCGTTGAAGTGGATTTCTTCTTGGCTGGAAGGTAGTTGCTCGCCGGAGGCGACTTTGATCTGGAGTTCGACGAGGTCGAGGCCGGTAATTGACTCAGTTACGGGGTGTTCTACTTGTAGACGGGTGTTGACTTCAAGAAAGTTGATTTCTTCCTTGTCGTTTACGAGGAATTCAACTGTGCCCGCATTTTCATATTGAACGTGTTTCGCTAGAGCTACGGCCCCATCGCAAATTAATTTTCGGATCTTAGGGGAAATACCGCATGATGGCGCTTCTTCAAAAATCTTCTGATTTCTTCGCTGGATTGAGCATTCTCGTTCCCCTAAATGGAGAACGTTCCCATGTGCATCACCGATGATCTGTACTTCGATGTGGCGTCCGTGGGTAATGTATGGTTCGACAAAAACTCTGCCATCACCAAATGCTGACTCTGCTTCTCGTGAAGCGGAGGTAATTGCGTCTTCGAGTTCTCCCTGCTTTTCGACGATGCGCATACCTCGGCCTCCCCCGCCAGCTGCTGCTTTGACGATGACGGGCATTGTGAATTTCGGTGGTTTTTCTCCTGAGTGGACTTCGGTTGAAGTCACGGTGGGTACGCCAGCGTCAATTGCTGCTTTTTTCGCTAGCATTTTGTCGCCGAGGAGAGCTATTTGTTCAGGTGTGGGGCCGATCCATATGAGTTCTGCTTCGAGAACGTTTTGGGCGAATTGGGAGTTTTCAGCTAAGAAACCGTATCCGGGGTGGATGGCATCACAATCATTCTGCTGGGCTATGTCGATAATCTTTTCACTGTTGAGATATGTCTCACTTAGTACGTTTCCCGGCAGGTAGATTGCTACGTCTACGGTGTCGACATGGAGGGCGTTTTGATCAGCGGTGGAATAGATACCGACTGTTTCGATTCCTAATTTGTGTGCTGTTTGAGCTATGCGAACTGCTATTTCTCCTCGGTTTGCGATAAGGAGGCGATTGATGTCATTCATATTTAGTGCCTCCAAACCCCATACTCTGTTGCCCCTTTGATTTCGTTACTATGAATTGCTGAGAGAGCAAGCCCAAGAACTGTTCTTGTGTCTGCAGGGTGGATTATTCCGTCGTCCCAGAGTCTTCCCGTTGAAAAGAGAGCTAGCGATTCGTATTCAATTTGAGCTTCAAGGGCTGTTCGCCGTTCTTCGAGGGCTTTTTCGTCTACTTCTTGGCCACGGCCTGCTGCCGCATTTCGAGCAATAATATCCATAACTCCTGCGAGAGGTTCGGGTCCCATGACCGCGATCCGATGATTTGGCCATGTGAAGACGAAGCGCGGGTTGTAGGACTTTCCTGCCATCCCGTAATTTCCCGCACCGTAACTTGCACCAACCATTAAATTAAGGTGAGGTACGGTTGAGTTTGAGACTGCATTAACTAGTTTTGCCCCGTTTCGAATAATGCCTCCCTGTTCTGCTTTGGAACCGACCATGAAGCCTGTGATGTTGTGCATGAACAGCAGAGGAATGTTGAGCTTGTTGCATAGTTGTATGAATTGGGCGCCTTTGCTTGCTTCTTCCGAGAATAGGATGCCGTTGTTGCCTAGTATCCCGATGGGGAAGCCACAAATTGAACCCCATCCACAGACAAGTTTTTCTCCGTAAAGAGGTTTAAATTCTTCGAATCTGCTTCCATCAAGGATACGGGCGTGAATTTCTTTAATATCGAAGGGGATCCGAACATTCGCCATTGCGCAGCCAAGAAGTTCAGCCGGGTCGTAAAGTGGGTCGTCAGGTAGTGCTGTTGGGCCGGGGCCGAGTTTTTTCCATTCGAGATGGCGAACGATTTGACGAGCGATTCGTAATCCGTCCATCTCATCCTTAGCAAGATAGTCCGATAGTCCGCTTGTACGTGAATGCATTTCTGCGCCGCCCAGCGTTTCTTCGTCTACGTCTTCGTTTATAGCCATTTTTACGAGGGGTGGGCCTCCAAGGTATGCGGTGCCTCGTTCTTTGACAAAGACGGTGTAGTCGCTCATTCCAGGTATGTAAGCGCCGCCTGCTGTGTTTGGGCCAAAAGCGACGCAGATCGATGGGATTCCCATTTTCGATAGTTGTGTGATGTCTCGAAATTGTTCCCCTCCATAAACAAAAATATCTGCTTGCCTCGGTAGGTCAGCTCCAGCCGATTCATTTAGAAGAATCAGCGGAAGTCTGTTTTCGCGAACTATCTGAAAGAATCTTTTTTGTTTGTTCCAGGTCGTAGGGTTTCCTGCTCCTCCTCGAACTGTCATGTCTGATCCGGCAATACCGCATTCGACTCCTTCGATAACGCCAATGCCGTTAAATGTTCCAACCCCTATAGGGTCTTGCGTTCCCCATCCTGCTAATGGGCTGAGCTCTAAGAGGGCTGTATTTGGGTCTATAAGGGCTTCGACTCTTTCGCGCACAAGCATTTTCCCTCGGCTTCTATGGCGATCGACGTACCTTTGTCCTCCTATTGTGGGGACTTTTCCCATTTCTTGTTGAACTTCATCCCATAATGCCTGCATCTCAGCAAGGTTCTGCTGGTAATCATCGGAAGTTGTATCTATCCGACTTTGTATTACAGATGCTTCTGACATTCGCTTCCTCTCGAGGGCTTTATTGCTTTGAGAATCTTTGTATTTCAAGATTACCATCGAGATTCTAGATCTACGATCTTAAAAATACATTCAGCAGAAATGTGTGAGAGAACTATGAACTTTAGCCATAGGGTTCTTGAGCTTGGAATCGGCCTGATATTGTTTTCACATGGATGTAGCTCAAGTACGTGAGGACCTTCTTCAGGAGCAGTTAGCTTTAGACCCTATCGTCGCAGGTTTATCTGATGAGCAATGGAGGCTTCCTACTCCTAGTCCTCGGTGGAGCATTGCTGATCAAATAGGTCATTTGACATACTTTGATGAAAGTGCCGCCATAGCTATACGTAATCCAGAAAAATTTACTTCGCTCGTGAAAGAACTTATAGAGAATCAAGATGCAAACTCAGTCGATGATTTCAGCTTAGTGACGTATCGAGAAATGACATCTGAGGAATTACTTGCAAGCTGGCGGCAAGGGAGAACGAATTTAGCTTTAGCTGCTGAAACGCTAGATAATGAAGATCGAGTACTTTGGTATGGGCCTTCGATGGGGTCAAAATCTTTCCTTACCGCTCGGTTAATGGAAGTCTGGGCTCATGGGCAAGATATCTTAGATGCATTGAATCTTGATAGAGCTTCAACTGATCGTCTCAGCCATATTGCTCAGTTGGGGTTCATTACGAGAAAGTGGGCGTATATCAATCGCGGCTTAACCCCTAATGATGAACCTATCCATGTGTCCCTTACCAGTCCTTCAGGTGAGATATGGGATTTTGGTTCTCCTCAGGAGGGGAATCAAATCATTGGTTCTGCTGTAGATTTTTGTCTCGTTGTCACGCAACGTAGGCACGTGAATGACACAGAACTGATTTTTTCAGGTGATGCGGCAATGGAGTGGCTTACGATTGCGCAAGCTTTCGCCGGGCCTCCTTCAGATGGGCCGAACGAGTTGAGTTGATAATCTAATGCTTATTGGCCTCGGAGAAGGTCATTAGCCTGATCAACATAGTTCTGGCCTTGATTGATAAGTTCTTGATATTCGCCGAGGTTGCCTTCTTCAAGTGCTTCATCTGCCGCTAGAAAAGCTTGCAGGGCTTGAGAAAGAAGCTGTTGGACCTGTTCGGCAGTGGATGTTTCATCTGGAGTTTCATCTGGAGTTTCATCTTCTGGAGTTTCTTCAGAAGATGATGCGGGTTGTGTAGGTGTTTCATCTTCCTGTGTCCTAGACCCAGAAGAGGTTCCTGAGAGAGCTACTGGGGTTACATTTTCACAGTTGTCTCCTACCTCAGACTCTGGGATGAGTAAAGCTCCGAGAACAAGTTCAACGGTTGCGCATATTCGAACACTTTCACCATATGCGGCAATGACTTGTTGGACCGCGGGTTGGCTTCCGCTCGCTTCCACATAGAGAGGCCTAAGGTACAGAAGAGCGTCAGCGTTATCTCCGCCGTCAAGAGGAACCAAGAGCATGTTTCCAAGTTTTACGCCTGAACCGCGCTGGCCAAGTAGGGTTGTTGTTTCAGCGACTTCTGGGTCAGCGAGCATGCTTCTATTTGCGATCACTGGGCCATCGACCTTGAGTCCCGGTACCGTATAGGCGACAAGTCGGCTTTCCCCTTGTTCGTCTGTCTGAGCAACCATAAATGCTTCGAGTTGTTGTCGGCTATCGTCGCTTGATCGAGGAACGAAAGGGCGGAGTAAGACAAATTCTTGAGATGTTTCGCCTGGTAGTTGCATTTGTACGTAGTAGGGGTCCATTCTTTTTCCAGATGCGAACGTAACAAAACCAGATTCTGAAATAATGGCGGTTGGAGCATTATCTAAATCATCACCTGGGTCTAAGGACACGACCCATGCTCCAGCTGCCTCATAGAAGTCATTTGCATCGTCAAGGTGGTATCTTCCCCACATGTTTGTTTGGACCTTGAATAGGTCTTCTGGGTATCGAAGGTGTTCGGCTATCGCTTCAGGCATCCCTTCGTCTGAAGTATCCGAGGGAAATGCCAAAGTGAAAAGATCCGGAAATGCCTTCATATAGGCTTGGATTATTGGATCGCTCTCATCGATCACGTAGAACGTGACATCACCGTTGTATGCATCAATAACAACTTTGACGGAATTTCTGACATAGTTAAATCGGTCAGATAATCCACTACTAAATGGAACAGAATTGTCATCGGCGGATTGAGAGTATGGGTACCTATCGGAAGTTGTATACGCATCGAGGATAAATTTTATGCGGCCATCGACGATCACTGGGTAGGAGTCGGAGTCATACTCTAGAAATGGCGCTAGCTCTTTTGCTCTGTCTGAGACATCCCTGTTGTAGAGGAATTTTGAGTCATTGTTTATAAGTCCGGAGAAGATCGGATTTAAATCTCCGAAGCGGAGAGCGAAAGCGATTCTTCGAAAGAACCCTCCTGCTTTTACGCCATCATCTCCATCGTAGCGGAATAATAAATTCTCACCAGATCCGTCGCTTCCGGCGCATGTTGTTTCAGCATTTTCGGTTGAATTGTCAATACTTTCAGATCCGGTTAGTGCAAAATCGATTTCGCAGCGATCTGTGTTAACGATCGCGTAGCTTTCTAACTCTTCCCCTACATATATTCTCGGCTGGTTCAGCTCAACGTTTATCCTTTCGCTATTGACTTCTGTGGGGAGTCCACCAATGACAAAATCGGGTTCCCCTTGAGCAGTCGTTGTGTTTGCTGGGGCGAGGGCGATGCCGTATCCATGTGTGAATGAGACATGTTGATTTTCCCAACCGGAGTTAACCCCGTCGAGATTAAGTTCTCGAGCTGCGATAACAACGGTTCGTATGTCACCATCTACTTCGTAGCGGTCGACATCTAGGTCGTTTGAAAATCGGAACTGTTCACGTTCTACTTCTAGGGCTTGGTACGTGGGTGGGACGACTCCTGGGTCGAGGAGTCGAAGATTTTCAAGAGTTGAAGCGTTTAACTCTAGAATGTCAAGGGTGAGTCCGTCTTCAACGTTCGGTGTGAATGTCCGCTCTTCAATATTGCCTTCGGTATCTGCTCCGGAAGAGACTTGTAAACCGTATGCTTGACGTGTCGCTTCTATATTTCTTTCGATGTATTCGGATTCTCTTGAAGATTCTGAGGGCTCTACGACGAACCTTTGGAAAATTGCTGGATATATGCTTCCTATTGCTATTGCTACGAAAGCCCATAAGCCGACAGAGACCACTGGCAATACCCATCCTCTTCGCCAGATATTGATGATGAGAAGAATTGCTGCTGCGAGGGAAATTAATATGAGGAGTTTTATGGCGGGAAGTTTGGCGTTGATATCTGTATAACTAGCTCCGTCAACGATTCCTCGTCCAGAGAAATTTAGAGAGTATCTTTGGAACCAATAATCTGCTGCTTTGATGAGTGCGAGAATAGCGAGGAGCACTGAAATGTGGACTTTCACTGGGGCTGTAACTCGTCTACCGGCTGTATTGACCCTTATTCCCCCATTGAGGTAGTGGCCGATTGATGTGATGACTAGGACAACTATGAAGGCAGTGAAGAGCCAGTTAATGAGGAATAGGATGAAGGGAAGTTGGAAGACATAGAAACCGATATCAATATTGAATTGAGGGTCTTTAATTCCGAAATCCTGCCGATTTCTAAAGAGGATCCAGTCTTGCCACTGACCTCCTGTTCCGATGCCGAGAAAGAGAGCAAATAGTGCTGAAACGGCTATACGTATTAAGCCTGAGCGGGACCCAATGGCTTCATGATATCGGCTTACTAATGCTTCCTCTGGGCCTTCTGGACGGCTTTGTGGAGCGATTCGGTCTGCGATGTATAAATTGCCCCATAAGAGTAGAAAGGTGAACAACATGAATATGCCTGCGAGGGCCATTTTTGTTAACAGCACTCTTTTCCACACGGAGCTAAAGCCGAGAGAATCAAACCATAAATAATCTGTGTAGAATCCTGCGATCCCTCGGAGAGAAACAATGAGGATGATAAGGGCGACAATGCTTAACGCAAGGATCATGCGAGAACGGCGCGAAAATCTTCTCCTTTGCCTTGGCGAAGGTACTCCACTTATATCAGTCATGCTTTGGCAATAGTCCCATTTTTAAGAAATTTAAACGCAGCTAGCGTCATGAGGTAATACTACCGTGATGAGATGTGCTTCTGTCCAGCTCAACCTTTCTTTGCTAGCTCTGCCTCAGAACAAGTGAAGATGCCATCTTCTTCGTCTATTGGCCTTTCAGAGAGTTCTAGATTAGTTGTTCCTGATTCTTCCGCTATTTCTATCCCGTTGCCGCCAAATTCGCTTAAAACGATGACAGCATCTGAAAAGGTTTGAACGCATCGAATTTCGATTCTTTCTCTAGCAATTTCATCGGCGACAACATATTCATCTGGCGGAACGAGAAAGAGTTCTATACCTGAACGAATTGCTGCTTCGGTTTTTTGTGGAACTCCACCGACTGGGCCAACATTTCCGAATCTATCGATGGTTCCCGTCGTCGCTATTCGAAGACCTCCGGTGAGTTCTCCTTCTGTGATGACATCAAGGATTGATAATGAAAAGGCCAGACCAGCGGAAGGGCCTCGAACATTTCCTACATCGATGGTTATTTCAAAGGGTACGTCTGCTCGAACAGGTGTTTCAATTACAACGCCCAAGAAACCTACTCCTTGTTTTTCTGGGTGTTCTGCAAGGGTAATGATTTCGGTATTTGATGAAGCATTGTCATCTGCTCCTGAGCCGCCGAGGGCAGATGGTGACCGCATGTACGTAATTTCGACAGCATCTCCCGGTTGTTTTTCTTGGATGAGGTTCCCTAGATCTTCGGAATTTTGAACTTTTTCTCCATTGACATCAACGATGAGGTCACCTAGCTGAAGGGATTTTTCGGCTGGGCTTCCTTCAACGAGTCGGATGACAAATGCCCCGTCAACTTCTGGGACTATTTCGTACCCTAGGAAATTGAGTGCTACGAGCGCTGCAGTGCTTTGAGATTGATCCATCTGAAATTGGGTAACTTTTCGTGTTTCACTGACGGTTCTGTTGCCATCTATGACAGAGGGGCTTATGAGCTGTTTCGTTTTATCTCTTTTAGCCTTCCACCATTGCCAGATTGTGGTTTCGCGTTTAATTGAAACAGTGGTGTATGCGATCTCTCCTTCAGGTGGATACGTGTCTGTTCCATCAACAATGATTGCTTGCGCCGTGTTGTTTGCGCTTCCTGGCGAAAGAATGTAGCTATCATCACTCACCCATGAAGCAGGAGCAAAGCGAATAAATAGTACAGCAGCGATAACAAGAAGAAATATCCCAAGGGGGATAATAGAGTAACTCGTTCCGAATTTACGAACTTTGGAAGAAGGGAGTTCTTTAGCCGTGTCTGAACTTGTTTCCTCTATCGGATCTTCGTCATCTAAATTCGAAGTTTCTATTGAGTCTTCGGTATCCACTTACTTCTCCGTATAGGTTTCCGCCATACACTTTGCCACGTTAAGCGGCAGATTCCATTGCAGCTGGCAATTTATCTTTTTCTTGTCATTAAAGAAATAACCATACAAGTAGAATATGGTTAATCGTTGAGAGGTATGAATGCTCAGTACACCTAGAAGGCCGATCGCGAGAATGTTCACTCAACGTGACCCTTTGGCCAAACATAGGGCTGTTACAGGGTTAGGTGCCCGTATCAGGTGGTGGCAGCGGATAGGAAGCCTTATCGGTGTTGCCATACTCGTTGGAATAATGGGTGTGCTTTTGGCTGCAGGTATTGGATTGGTCGTAATAGGCGGTCGGGTTCTTTTGGATGTCCTTGTTAGTTGACGGTAATGTCGTTTTTGCGTCCTGATGGAGATTCCGAAGCTCATGCGGTCACGCGTATTCGTCAAATAATCATTGAGTCTTCCTTAAATGGGGACTATTCGCATGCCGTTGAGTCTCTTCAACACCCAGAGCCAAAAGTTCGGGCTACTGCGTTCACAATTTTAGGAGCCGAAGGAAAGCTTGATCTAGAACTCTTAGAGGCGGCCCTGTTGGATACTTCATCTGAGGTTCGGTGTGCCCTTGCCCATTTGATTTCAACGAATCATGAGATCCCAGCGGTGAGGTTTTTGCTGGATGAAGACCCTTCGATTGTTGAGATAGCGTGCTGGGCTATTGGGGAACGTGGAGAAGCGGCAGGGGAAATTCTCGAAGTGTTAAAAGAAATCACAGAATCGCATAGTGATTCATTATGTCGAGAATCAGCAGTGGCCGCTTTAGGAGCTCTTGGAAACAGGGAAGCCTTGGGAAGTATTCTCAAAGCGGTTGGCGATATTGCTACTGTTCGACGCCGAGCAGTTTTGGCCTTATCTCCTTTTGATGGCCCAGAAGTTGAATCAGCTATAACTAAAGCTTTAGAAGATCGAGACTGGCAGGTTCGTCAAGCTGCTGAGGATATCTCGAAATAGACTCTGGTTGAAGTTTATGTGTTCAGTTATCTTCTGTGGCGAGCGTTTGGGTCATCCATAAACATCGCTCGCACAGATTCGAAAGATTCGATGCAGCGTCCAGCTCCGAGAACAACAGCTTCGAGGGCATTTGGGACAATATGGACGGGAACTTCTGTTATTTCAGAAATTCGTGTATCAAAGCCTTTAAGGAGAGAACCTCCTCCAACCAAACTTATGCCTTGCACGATGATATCTTGAGCCATTTCTGGAGGAGCTTTTGATAGGCATGACGTAACAGAATCGACCATGGTTGATACCGGTTCATCAATCGCTTCACGAATTTCCGATGGGCTTACAACTACAACTTCTGGAAGGCCACTAGAAATATGTCTTCCCCGTACTTCTGCGCGTAGTTCACCCTCGTATGGACTAGCGGACCCAATTGTGAGTTTTATTTCCTCAGCGGTTCGTTCCCCTATCGCTACTCCGAATTCTTTCTTAATGAAGTTTTGAATTGCGACGTCAAGATCGAACGACCCGACACGGACAGCTTCGAGGGCGACAACTCCCCCCATAGAAATCAGCGCTGTTTCACTTGTCCCTCCGCCTATATCCACTATTAAGTTTCCGATAGGTTCGTTGATTGGGAGACCGGATCCTATCGCTGCAGCGAGTGGTTGTTCTATTAATCTGGCATCGACGGCTCCTGCTCGGCGTGCAGCTTCGGTCACTGCTCGGCGTTCAACTGCGGTAATAGCTGAAGGGACACATATCACGACTCTGGGGCGGTTAAAGCGGCTAACTCCTACGCGTTGTAATAATAGGCGGATCATGCGTTGAGTGACTTCGAAGTCCGTTATTGCCCCATGTCTTAATGGACGAACAGCGACGATGTGACCTGGAGTTCTTCCTATCATCTGCCATGCTTCGTCTCCCATTGCGAGCACTTCATTTGTTTTGTCGTTGAGGGCAATAACAGATGGCTCGTTTAAGACTATTCCTCTTCCACGGGCGTAGACGAGAGTATTAGCTGTTCCGAGGTCAATTGCAAGATCGCGTGCCAAAGTTAGCTCCCTTCGTTATCTCTATTATGCGGGGCAATGGCGTCAAGATGTGCACGGAATTCTTCTATAGAGGAATTAAACGTTTTTTTTCGTTCACGCTGAAAAACCCAGAGCAAGAAAGAAACAAGTAGAAAAATTGCAAGAGCTCCTGCAAGGAAAAGAAGTGGATTCATGTATGTGTTTCTCTATGGGGTAGTGATTTCATCTTTTTTCTAGCTCTTCGATTTCTCTTAGGTGTTGTGGTTCTAGTCCCCAACTCTTCCCATCTTCCCATTGTTCGCGTTTCCAAATAGGTACTGTAAATTTTAGAGTATCAATGCAAAATCGTGCTGCGTGAAATGCATCATCACGATGTGGAGATCCTACTGCAACAATGACAGCTGCTTCACCAATATCTACAGGTCCTACTCTATGTAATAGGGCAACCCGCCCTATTGTCGGCCATTTCGATCTGGCTTCTTCAATGATACGTTCCATTCTGGGAACAACTTGATCTTCGTAGGCTTCGTATTCTAGGAGGGTCACGTTCTCTCGGCCTTCAGAATGGTTTCTTGCTACTCCACTAAATGTCACTACAGCTCCGATATGGGGTTCAGTTACCCAGCGGTTTGCTTCGGACTCAGGAAGGGGAAGATGGCTTAGCCCTAGCCATGATGTGGAGTTATCTGGTGGTTTCACTCTTCCCATGCTAGAGGTGAGAAATAGGACTACTCAACTTTCCGCAAAGATCTGAACCGCGGACGATGTCTTGGACTTTCACGCTAGTGTCGTAATGTGAATTCAGATGGGGAAAAAATGGGGGATGAATTTGCTGAGCTGCCTATCGAAAGAGATCGCACGTGGAGGCATCCATCAGAAATTGGCCAGCTTTCAAGGTTAAGTAGAAATTTGCGAATTGTTAGATTCCTCGGGTGGATAGCGATAGTGGTTGGTTTGATCTTGATTGGATCAGAAGTTTTTTAAAATTACTCTGGGTCGCGTATTGATCGGAGAAAGCGTGACAAGAGGTATGAGAATATGGCACCGGCGATAATTGCTCCAACTAACGCTGCTCTTTGGCGTTGTTTGGCATTCATATTTGACCATGGTTTAGGGGGTGTTCCATCTACATACGCTTCGGCATTGGTGTGCTCAGGACTCCACCCTGTTTCTCGAAGACGAGAATTTGAAATGATCCAAGGGTGAACAGTGTATGGAGTTAGCCCAGGTGGTGTTGGTGCTATGCGGTGGCGCCAACTAAAACGTCCTAGTCGGTCAGCGACTTCTTCTTTGACTCGTAAACGGGGAAATCTTCCACTCAGTTCTCTACATACTTCCGCTTCGATGTACCCATCGGGGGCGACATTATAGACTCCGCTCATTCCTCCTTTTGATGCAAGCACCACTGCCGTAGCTAAATCATCAAGATGGAGAAACTGGACAGGAGGATCATTATCTCCTGCATCAATTACAGCTGAAGCGCGAAGAGAACGTGCTACCCAACTAATTTGTCCTTTTGCTAAAGCAGTGGTTGGACGGAGAATCACAAGCTCCGACCCGGGGTGCAATTCGTGCCATTCTTGAGCGAGGTTCTCGATTTCTACCTTTACCGAAGCGAAGGAGAAATCTGGATTTGGGTCAACTGCTGTTTCTTCAGTCACTGGAATCGAGTTATGTGACCAAGCTCCATAAACCATTGCAGAAGAAAGAATGACGATGCGTTTGACTCCAGTGGCCTCTGCTGCTTCTAAAACCCGTCGCGTGGCGTCGATCTCTTCACCACCAGCATCTAAACCATCGCTGCTAGGCCCAAAAGATGTTGCGAGATGGACAAGTGTTGATGCTCCTTCGAAAATCGGTTTCAAATCTTCATGACGTAAGTCCGTCTGGTGATGGTAAATACGGCGATGGTTTGGCATCTCAGGACGCGTATCTATGCCAAGAATGGCATCGATACCATCAGTTTCTGCGAGTGTCTTGCATACTCGAGTTCCAATTGAACCAGCAGCGCCAGTCACTATAAGGGTTTCCATGGCTCCCTAGACTCCTTCTAAAAACTGGGCCTTGTTTTATTTCGCTCGTAAATCTTAGATGTGAAACCCAAACCATAGTCCAAAGGGGTCATAGATACGAGTCTTCAATGGAAGGTGGCCTAATTTACTACGAATTGATTTGGTAGAATAGAGTTAGAAATTCGTAATTTCGTAACGAAGGTAAGGAATATTGGAAAACATAAACCCATTTGGTGGATTCCCATTTTTTGGAGACTTTGAAAAACTGTTTGGAAATGCTGGCCAAGATCATTGGGGTGCTGCAAAACAAATTGCTATCCAATTAGCTACTGGAGGAGAACCTGAATCAAATGTTGATCCATCACACAGGATAGAAATCGAAGAACTCGCGCGAATCGCTGAGCTCCATATCCGTAACTCGACAGGCCTAGACGTTGGAAATGCGACAGTGCGAGCGTCTACCCGCAGCCAATGGATAGAGAATGCGCTCAAAGTGTACGAACCGTTACTTAGAGAACTTTCGGACTCTTTGACGAAGCAAACAACATCTGGTGTCGAAACTGAGCAAGGCGATCCGATGGCTGCGATGTTTGGTCAAATGATGCAACATTTGGGTCCAGTCATGTTAGCTATGACTGCGGGATCCATGGTTGGGCATTTAGCATCCAAATCTCTAGGCCAATACGACCTTCCGATACCTAGGGAAGAAAAAACAGAAATTCAAATTATCGCAAAAAATATTACAACCTTTGGAGAAGAATGGAGTCTTCCAACCCAAGAATTGTTTCTGTGGGTTTGCCTACACGAGCTGTGCCATCATGCTGTCCTGCAAGTAAATCATGTTCAAAAAAGATTTCAGGATTTACTTCTTAGTTATGTAAGCGGGTTTGAAAGTAACCCAGCAGGTTTGGGGGAAATACTTCAGGAAATTGATATGGAGTCCCCATCTGCTTTTGATGACCTACAGCGTTCACTGGGAGACCCAGAACTGGTATTAGGTATTATTCAAAGCGATGAGCAATTATCTTTGCTTCCAGAACTCCACGCATTAAGTGCTGTGATAGTTGGATACGTGGACTACATTATGGACAAAGTAGGTAATGGGCTGATCGGGTCATATGGCCAGTTGACTGAGGCGCTGCGCCGTAGGCGTGTTGAAGCCGACCCATCTGATCGTTTTATTGAGCGGATGTTTGGGCTTGAACTTACACAGTCACAATATGACCGGGGCGCCTCATTCATTTCAGGTGTGATAGAGCGCGCCGGAGATTCTGGGGTCTCAAGACTGTGGGAAAAGGAACAGAATCTTCCTACACCTAATGAAGTTGATGCTCCTGGGTTATGGCTTGCGAGAATAGATCTCCCTGATGGTTCCCGGTAAATAAATAACTTATTGAAATAGTCTTGGAGGACCGTTCGGGTCATCTGACTCTGGGAATGGGAAGAAGTCTTCTTGTTTTCGTGGCTCAGAATTTTCTATTTGAGGTTGAGCTATTTCATCTTGAGGTGGTGAAGCTTCTTCTGTATCTAGTCCAATTCCTGCAAACAAAGATTTCCTGCTTAAACGGAAATGATTAGTTTTTCTTTCCCCTTCGTTGGGACTGTATAGGAGAGAAAAACCTGCGAACCCTGCAGCGATAGAAAGTAGAAGAAAGCCAAGACGGGCGGGGATGGTGAAAATGACAGGGATCAAAGCACCAAATACCCAAATCAATTGAAACCGGGTTTCGAAACGTGCAAACGAGCGTCCATAATTTGCATCTGGAGCATCACGTTGGACTATTGAATCAAAGGCGAGTTTCCCCGCGTTAGCAGAAATTGCTACAGCAAAGCCGACAAGTATAGCTCCACTGATTCCTCCGCTCCATAGACCTAAAAGGGCAGCAACAAATGTCGTAAGTAACGCTCCGAGTAATATTCGCTCTTCATTTATGCGGGTACGTAGACGAGGGGAGATTACCGACCCCGCTAACCCGCCAAGGACTCCAAAAGCTATGACCGCCCCTAATTTGACCGCTGATGCACCATCAGCGCCAAGGTCAACTCCGAGAAGCTCTTCGTGGAGTTTTGCACCTATGGCAGTTCCTGTTCCGGAGAGGTCAAGGTCATCTGTTCCTCCTCGATAAGCAAACGCTACTAAGAAAGTAAAGAACCCGATGATGCCTCTAAGTACTCCCATACCTGAGGCTGCCTGCACAATCCCTTTAGAACGAAGTTCTTGCCGTTCTTTCTCGTCTTCAGGACCAGATGCAATCTTAGTTTTTGGAAGGCGTAAAGATACAGCTGCTGCTGAGAAGAAAGCTATTGTAGCTAGAAGAACAGACCATTCAGGACCTCCGATCCACTGCAGAAGAGCAGCTGGCGCTGCCCCCATAAATCCAGCAATACCAGAGAGCAACGCAAGTCTTGAATTTTTTTCAACTAACTCTTCTTGTGAGGAAACTGTAGTGGGGACAACAGCTGCTTTAGCTATCGCGTAACTTTTCTGCATGACAAGAATCGCGAATGCAAGTGGAAAGAGGAATAGGGAGTCTAGATTCGTAATCATTAATGCAGCTATGATCACTCGGAAAAGGTTTATTCCGAAGATCATGATTCTTCTACCGCCCGCATACCTATCAATGATTGGTCCGATAAGTGGGCTTATAACAGCGAAGGGAGCAATGGTAAGTGCAAGGTATAAGCCGACTCTCCATCGAGCTGCGCTTGGGTCAATATTAAAAAAGAGAGAGCCTGCAAGTGCTACGGTAACCATTGCGTCACCAGCAGCGGAAAAAGCATGGACACGACTTAACCGCACAAACGGGGAAACAACAAACTTGCGCTTAGGTTTTTCGGAAACTGTTTGTTCTTCCCTATCTACAGAAGCAGATGTGGACGATATACCTCGTTGGTCACTCTGTTCATTCACACTCTAATCCTAGAAGGTGAATGACAGAAGTGCTTCCCGTTACCAATATGTGAAATACAAGATTGAGCTAGCTGAGATCTCTGGGAAGAATCACTCCGATCAGGCCATTACCTTTAGTAATGCCATTAATCATCTAGATCTGTTTCTCCATCATCGGTATAGCCTTGTCTTTGGAGAGGTTCAGCGACGCCAGTAACTACTCCAGCTAGATTTGAGACAATTCGTTTCCAATACCTGTATAGGACTGCTCGAGGTACGGCGTGATGTCCAGGTTCCTCGGAATGCATGTAATATCGGATCTTGTTTTCAATGGAGTGGCGTAATTTTGTTGCTCGTACACAAAATTCTCGAGCTTGTTCGGAGGTTGTCTCTGCCATCAGGTCAGCCGCTTCTGCAAACATTGATGAAATCACTCGACGAACCTCATTTAATTCTAAAATATCTTCTGCATCAACCAGTGAGACCCCCTCTTCGGCCAGATCTAGAATATTTTTTGCCTGATCTCCGATACGCTCGATTTTTTTGATCAATAAGGTGTAACTGAGCACAGAACCAATTTCAGCCGTTCCATGTACTGCAACATGAGTCACTAGCTCTCCACGTAGTGTCTGTTCTGCTTGGTTTATGTGCTCATCAGTGGTACGGATATCGTGTGCCACGGATTCTGGGTTTGCTCCACTTAATACAGCTGCGGAAGCTAGATCAAAAGAATGGCGTGCGTCTGCGAGCATCGAAATGGTTCGATGAGCAACAACGTCTAACCCACTTTCACTTTTTCTAAAGAATGACATAACCATAAGATTTCCCCTTTCAACGAAGGACCGCTACACCTATCAAAGGAATCACAATAAAGGCGACGACTACATAAGTAATTGCTACATAACGCCGCTCTACCGCAATTCTAGCGAGATTTTCTGCTGCCCGTACGGGTATATCTCGCACTCCTGGTAATGGGTACAGCAACGCAATACCTCCAACATTAAAAAGTGTATGAACTATACCGACAGTAAGAGCTTCAGGCCTACTAGCTGCCAAAGCTGCGAGTAACGCTGTTATTGTTGTTCCAACATTGGCTCCCAAAGTAACAGGGTAGATATTTCGAAGAGTTACAACTCCTGCAGCTGCAAGAGGAATCATAATTGAAGTAGTAATACTCGATGATTGCACTGAGATTGTAATGAGTAAGCCAAGGATCATCGCAACCAATCCCGCACCTGTCCCAAGTACTTTGTTCAAAGAAGCTTCAATACGGTCGGCAACAAGTTGTCTCATGTTCTTCGTTATGTATGCGAGGGACAGTAAGATGATGACTAGCCCGACAATCACCAGAAATGTTCCGAGGACATTTCCTTTCGTCCCAATAGCATCGCCGAAATCCTTTAACCAACCAACTGGTTCTTTTACCCATTTTTTAATGGGGCTCTTCCATTCACTACCAGCTGAACCAACTAACTTACCGCTTATTTTTTCTGCAAGCGTTGATAATACACGGGTCGAAAGCTCTACTGGGAGAAGCACACAGACAGCCATTAAATTAAAGAAATCATGGACTGTCGCAGCTGCAAATGCGCGTTTAAATTCTTCTGACTGTCTCATGTGCGCTAGGGCTACGAGGGTATTAGTTACCGTTGTCCCAATATTCGCTCCCATAACCATTGGAACAGCATCACTTACTCCCAAGGCGCCAGTACCAACTAGGCCAACGATCACTGAAGTAGAAGCCGAGGATGATTGGACGAGAACAGTACCGAGTATCCCGATAAAGAGTCCAGCAATGGGATTGTTAACACTTGAGAAGAGACTTTCCTGAGTATCCGACCCCATTACGTTGATACCTGATTCGAGTGAAGATACTCCAACAAGGAATGTATAGATCAAACCAAAAACAAATGTCGCCCTAAGGAGTGTTGGAACCTCCCATTTAACCCTGTCGGTTTTTGTTAAAGCCATTTACCAGAAATATATACTAAACCTTCCATAAGTGGAGGGGATAGTGTGTGAAATCCGTCATAGTTTTTATAAAGGACCTAAAGCGTTTAATTTATATAGCTCTATTGTCGAACTGCTTGAACCAATAATTCACGATCATGGGAGTACGACAATAATCCCATAGCAGACTTATCCGACAACCAACGTATCTTGTCTACCTCGGAATTAGCCTGAAACGATCCGCTCAATATGTTCATCCGCCAATAATGAACTTCTTTCTGTCGCCCCTTTCGGTCCTCGTAGTTTACCGTGCCGATGAATTCTCCCAATTCACAAATAAATCCGGTTTCCTCAAAGACTTCTCGTAAGGCGCATTCCTCGAGGGATTCTCCTTTATCGAGTTTCCCTTTCGGGAAAGACCAGTCACCATACCTTGGTCTATGCACCAAGAGGACCTCTCCTTGGTGATTAAAAACATAGCCGCCCGCAGCAAGAACCAATGTCGAAGGCACTTTATTCACGGAGGGAGATTAACAGGTAACCCAATACCGGTGGAGGATTCTATTTAATCCCCTGCGAAATTATTAACCGATTTTTCCACAGAAGTAATTCAACGAATCGAGACTTTATCTCTCTTGCTCTTCTTCTTCGTAGCCGAGGTCCCACTCGATAAGAATATTTTCATGTTCTGCATCACGGTTAACTCGCTCACGATTACGTCGAAACTGCGGATCATGAGGTGGAAGTAGAACTAATCGGGCTTGAACTCGGGTCCGGAACCCATCAATCATGTCCTTATCTCCAAAATCTGAACGCATTTCCCAATGGGGGGCAACCGGACCCAGGTAAACCATTTTTATATGGCCTTGGGGGGGTTCGTTCGCGATCTCAACGTCACTCATAGGGTTTCTCCTCATCATTCACTAGGAAGGAGTCTACCCAAGAGAATTTTTTTTTGTTCATGGGAACTTTTTCTCTCCGTAAATCGTCTATTAGTTATCGGAGGTATATATGGAAACGAAATGGATGACGAAGGGCAATTGTAGAAATAAGGCACCTGAGGTTTTTTTCCCTAGCGATGGGTTAGGAGTTGAAGTCGCAAAAAAGATTTGTGAGACGTGCAAAGTTAAAAATCTCTGCCTTAGCCACGCTATAGAGAACCGTATCGATCATGGTGTGTGGGGCGGCACTTCCGAGCGTCAACGCAGGCGTTTAAGAAAAGAACAACAACTGATCGCAGTAGGTTTTTAACTCTTGCAACTCCTACGGGAGTGCGTATTAACTAATGGCCTGAGATTCCTCGATAGCTTCTAGCGCAGCCTGACGCTCAAGAGCTCTTTGCCGTCGTATCCGGCGGCGCTCCCGTTCGCTCATCCCACCCCATATACCGAATTTTTCGCTATTTCTAAGCGCGTACTCTAGGCAATCTTCACGAACGACACAACCACGGCATACTTCTTTTGCTTCTCGGGTTGAAGCCCCACGCTCGGGGAAGAACAGGTCAGGGTCGACACCCAGGCAGTTAGCAAAATCCTGCCAATCTTTGTCAAGTGATTCATCTGAAACCACTGGTATACCCTCCGGTTCTTTAGAAAAAACGCCAAAACCTCAAATGAGTTTTCAGCATTTATTTGATATGTAAACTCTTTCGAGTATCAAATTCATTCTTTGTAATTACAATAATGTTATTTAAGCAGGTCAACACAGGAAAAAGCAAGGTGTACGCAAGAAAAAGCCTGAAAAATAAGGAAATTTAACAAATAAGCGACCAACTTGGCGAATATAGAGCTTTTGGCGAAATATCGCAGCATTCAACCGGATTAGCGGCGGGCGGAAACCAATCGTCTGCGGTGTTCAACAAAGTCAACGAGGAGGTAATCACCAAGATTATCTCTATTAGTAAAGAACGCTCTCCCACCGTTCATCTCCGTAATGCGTTCAATGAATCGGCTCAATGCTGGCTCCGGATCGAGCATAAAAGTATTAATCCGAATACCATCACGGGTACATGCCATTACTTCCTGCAAGGTCTTTTCAACAGTTTCACGCGTAGGAGGGTAATCAAAATATGGGTTTCCAGAGCGGTCAATGTGGGCTGTAGGTTCGCCGTCGGTAACCATAATAATTTGTTTGGTTCCGGACTGCTTTGCAAGCATCTGTCGACTTAAGAGAAAGGCATGTTGCATATTCGTCCCTTGCATATACCCCGTTGAGACCTCAGGCAAATGATGTGGTTCTATTTCTCGAGCCACGATGTTGAATCCTACGATCCCTATGTAATCACGTGGAAATTGCATCGTAATAAGTGAATGAAGTGCCATCGCTACTTTTTTGGCAGGAAGAAGACGTCCGGTCCATGCCATTGAATTGGAAAGGTCGAGCATCAATACTGTACTTGAACGAACGAGGGACTCCGTTCGCTCTATTTCAAAATCCTCGGGGAGAAGATCTACAGGTGTGCCGCCTCCCGAACGACGGATTGCATTACGAACAGTACGTTGAATATCTAAATTAAAAGGGTCTCCAAACTCGTAAGGTTTAGTGGAGTAATCCCTCTCATGGCCGATGCCTTGGCGTTCAAGATGGTGCTTGCCCATTCGGTCAGTGTTTAATTTACGGAAGAGATCAGCTAAAGCCTGTTGCCCTATCTTTCGAATAGCTTTAGGAGTTAACTCGTACTTGCCATCTTTCGCATCGATATATCCAGCATCTTCAAGCTGTTGTGCCGCCTCAGAAATTTTTTCTAAACTAGTGGCAGTTCGATCATCGAGTAATTCCCGCACTCTCTCAAGGTCGACTTCAGCTAACGAAGCAGGGTTTGTCACAGAGGAAAGCATCTGTTCTAAAGCATCAAGGTCGCCTAGTTCTTCGAAAATCTCTTGAGCTTGCGCCATACCCATCGGATCATCTCCTGAGAAGTCATATGATTGCTCCCATCCAAGGTTTGGAAAGGCTTCCTGAAGGTTTCGACCTAATTGATCCATCTGCCATTGAAGATCCATGTCTTCGAGAAGTTGGTCTGAGAGTTCTTGTAATTGCTGCTGCTGCTGTGGAGTCATCGAATTCATCATGGCCTGGGCTGCAGCCATCCGTTGGGCCATAATTTCAAGTAGTTCATCTAACGTTGATGGATCCTCAGGAAAGAAATCGCCGAATTCTTCCATGAATTTTTCAAAGTCTGGTTCTTGCCCATTGGCGCGTTGTTCCAGCATCTCATTCAGATTAGAAATCATGTCTTTTAGCCTTTGCATATCTTCTGGCTGCATATTCTGCATCTCGTCTGACATTTGATCTAGATGTTGCTGCATGAGCTGCTCTCGAAGTTTTTCCATAAGGTCTTCAAATTGTTGACGCGCTTCAGCAGAGGTGAAGTCATATTGTTGTAAGTCGCGGACTTTTCCGGCAAGGTCAGGAGGAATCATATCGAGCTGTAAGTTCCGGTTAGTAACAGTTTCTTGAGTTATCTCCTCTCGGCGTTCATCACCTGATTTACGCGCATCCTCTAGAAGTTGATTTAAAGATTCACGCTCATTTTCAACAACTGAACTGAGCTCATTTGCTACTTCCTCGTAGACACCGCCGAGGTCATAGTTTTCCAATCGTTCTTGACGTTCTTGACGGATTCTTTCAAGTGTCTCTTGAAGGCCTTGAACCTGTTCACCATCAATATTGAAACCTGATTGCATCATTCGACGTAAAGCAGAATTGACATCGCCGTCGTACAGAAGGTCATCGCCGAGTTCAGCGAGAAGGTCTTCAGCTGAAATCTCAAATCCTGTCTGGGTACCGTCCCAAGCGGAGTAGGCGTAACTCAAATTCCGCCGCTTCCGTTTTCTCCACTTGCCTAAGACCATACCGAGACAGTAGCCAGTCTTTAGCTTACGTGCCTATCGACAGACAAAACTGTTCTCGAGATGGCAGATCGATGATTTCTCTACAGTCCCGAATAGAGTTATTTCTATGATTGTTGAATACGAAACAGAGGGACGGGTTGCCGTCATAACATTGAATCGTCCAGAAGCTCGAAATGCAGTCTCTGGAGAACTAGCTCAAGCGCTTGAAGAAGCTGTTGATCGTTTCGAAAATGATGACGATCTATGGGTTGGTATTTTGGCCGGAAATGGTCCGGTATTTTGTGCAGGAGCTGACCTGAAGGCGGTCGCTTCTGGCAATGCAAATCTCGGAACTAAGCGAGGAGGGTTTGGAGGTTTCGTAACTCTTGAGCGAAAAAAGCCAATCATCGCTGCTGTTGAAGGGCCGGCTGTTGCAGGAGGTTGCGAGCTGGTTCTTGCCTGTGACATGGTTGTGGCTTCGAGTGCAGCTTCTTTTGGCCTACCAGAAGTGAAGCGTTCCTTGGTAGCTATGGCTGGAGGGACGACAAGACTTCCGAAACGGCTCCCACCGAACATTGCTATGGAAATAGCATTAACTGGAGACACAATTGATGCTGCGAGAGCGTATCAGCATGGGTTGGTAAATATTCTTTGCGAACCAGATGGAGCAATAGAAGCAGCTAGGGAATTGGCTGAGCGTATAAATGCCAATGCCCCTCTGGCTGTCAGAGCGACAAGAAAGGCTGTTCTCGATGCAGCTCTGGTGTCCGATGAAGATGGGATTCGTATCGCCGTTGAACTCTTCGGCCCTGTTGCGGTAAGTGAAGACGCAAAGGAAGGTCCACTTGCCTTTGTAGAGAAGAGGCCTCCTGAATGGAAAGCACGCTGAACGACGATATTGAAGACCTTACATTCTCAGAGGATCTTCGGAAACGAATTGCCTCTAACCTCAAAAATCACCCAACTATTGTTTCTGATCGGGTTGACTTACGTAAGGCTGCTGTGGCTATCGCCATTGCCCCGCTAGAGAATGGGCAATCCGGATTTATCCTTACCCGCCGAGGAAAAAATCTTCAAACGCATTCTCACCAATATGCTCTTCCGGGAGGAAAGATCGATGATGGTGAAACGCAAGAAGAAACCGTCCTTCGAGAAGTCCAAGAAGAAATAGGTATCCAAGCAGAGAGCGATGCAATTGTCGGCTATCTCGACGACTACATTACCCGATCGGGATTTTTAATCACCCCGATTGTTCTCTGGGTGCCAGACATTCAAAATCTGCGGCCTGAACCTGGGGAAGTTGATAAGATTTTTATCATCGGTTTCAATGAGCTTTTTCGGCCAGATAGTCCGCGGTGGGTCGAAATTCCGGAAAGCGACAAGCTTGTCCTGCAGCTTCCATTGCGTAATCGCCTCATCCATGCGCCAACCGCTGCCTTAATTTACCAATTTCGCGAAATTGGGATTCAAGGGAATTTGCTCAGGACAGATCATATTGAAGAACCGGTATGGGCCTGGAAATAAACCCTTATTTTTCAAGGGTTTTAAAGAAAAAATATGCAGAACCATGGCAACAGGACCTATTTACGACTATCTTGAACATGTGTGTCATTTGACACATGGAACTTTCAGGCCCAATAACGTGTTGGTGCCTAATTTGAGAGGGAATTTTCATGAAAAAAGTAAAACTGCTTATAGCGGCATTAGGAGTGGCTTTGGTGGCTTCACTGGCACTCGCTCCTGCTGCTAACGCACAAGAAGTAAGGTCACTCATGGCCGACCCCATGTTCGTAGATGGAGCGGGAGAGCAAGAGTTTACAATTACTGGGTCAGGATGGGTTAGTGATTCAATTGCTATTCTTCCTTGTAACGACGCCAAAGACTATGCTCAAGCTGCTGAAAAGGGAACAGATGCCTGTGATCTAGGTAACCTGGCGATAGCTCCTGTTTCAGGTGGAGAAGTAAACTTAACAGTAACTTTTGATGTGCCGGCTGACGGTATGTGTATCGGTGCTGGCGCACTTGACCAGTCTGAAGTTGGTACATTCTGTATCGGGATTGGTGCTCCAGTACCTCCTCCTGGACAACCAAACACAGGTGCTGAGTCAGGACTGATTGCCGTCATCGGTATTTCAGTACTTGCTGCAGGTGCCTTGGTTGTTGGTATGACCCGCCGTAGGGCATTTGTAAGCTAAAACGGATTTCCCTAGATATAGGGATAAAAGTTTAAAGAACCGGGCCACATGGTCCGGTTCTTTACTTTTTACTACCCGTAATACATTCCTCTATTGTTCAATTTTTAGCTGAGTGACTCTCTCATATATCTGGAGGGGGGTTCGCCATTTAGCATGACCACTATCTACAAGAAATGATATAGAACTTACTAGTGCGGAAATAAATCCCTCTGGCGGGGACCCTCCGACGCTGATAGTGGTAGCAAAAATACAGCATCGTTTATCATTGGATTCTTCGCCATAGAGGACATAGCTTTCGGCTAACCGCGCATACTCATTGATATCTTCAGAGCTATATTCGCACCCATTTGATCCGATATCATCTTCCGCTAAGCACTTAATCGTTGCGCCTGATTCTCCTACGACGATAAGTAAACCGCCATCTGAATTCGGAATAGTCCAGTTCTCTGATGAAGAAGTGCTCCATGGGGTGGCTTTTCGCGAAATCGAAAAACCAAGATTTCCATGGCATTCTGAGGGACTTGGACACTCATCGATATTCCATCCTTCAGGGTGATGGGAAACATCCAATGAGGTTAGGCAATACTCTACGACTCCGGTAGTGATTCGGTAGCCTGCCGAGAGAGCAGCCTCGACAAAAGGGCCTTTACTGCAAATTCCGGATACGAGGATTGGAGTGACCCCAAGAGATTGCACCTGCTCGTATTTAACGGATAATTGTCGTGTGAGCTCCTCAAGGGAGGGTGTCCCAACGCTACCTACATCGGCGTGCACTTCTATAGCGTGACCGAGAGAAAGTAGTTCATCGACTACTCCCTTTGCTCCGGAAGATGTGGCAAATTCTGAAGAAAGCTCAAATGAAAAAACTGCGCCAGCTTGATGCGCTTCATGAGCTACGTCGAGAATAATCTGAGAATGACGATCGAACTTTTCGGTGTTTTTATTCTCTCCCTTCCAGCCTTCAACGTGCACCGACATAGTGAGGAAAGTTTCTTTATCGGTTGTAGGCGGATAAGTAGTAGGTTCAGTTGTAGAATCAGAATCGGATGGGTTTCCCATCTCTTGAGTGTTGGCAGGAGGGGTGGAAGAACACCCGAACAAAGAAGAGATTAATACTAAGCCAAGAACTACTTTCTTGAATTTCATTCCGGAGGATTGTAGACGTACCCTCATTATGTTTGATATGTCTCCCATATCCGGACAAGGTCCTCTGTTGACGTGAGTGAAGCCAATAATGACAATGAACCTTGCAGTATTCTCTGACCGTATTCTATTGGGACACCGGTTACTGCATCTGTGGGAATAACTACTTGGTACCCTAAGTCGACTGCTGACATAGCTAACCCAATAACACCAATGTTTAATGAGACTCCGAGAGCGACAACTGTCTGAGTATCAAGATTTCTAATAATTTGGTCAAGGGCGGTACTGGTAAACGGTGTTAAGCCATGTAGTCGAGGAACAACTATATCTTCAGGCTCTGGGCCAAACGATGAGACCAGTTCCGCTCCTTCTGAGTTCTCCACTAAACCAGAACCTGATTGGTTTATTTTTTCTGATGCTGCGAGCATACGACAATTAGCCTTCGATCCAGCATGGTCCACTCGGTTTACAGCTATTGCATGAAGAACGCGTACCCCTGCTTCACGAGCTGCATTGCAGATGGCGGGGCCATTCGAAAGAACACCTGAATCCGCAGCTGCATCTCGGAGTTCAGGAAAACTGGATAGGTCACCTACTATCCCTCTTTGCATTTCCATAGTGATCACCACAGTATGTTTTGGATTCACTAATTCTGCTAGTTCCATATTTGTCCTTACTTTTAGAATAGAAAACTCTCGAGCTTGATGTGCGAAATTTTCAAATTTCAGTTCATTGAGGCTCATACATGTGCAGCGTAGAAAAAATTCAGAGGGGTCCACCACTTAGTCCACTTTTCGGACGACAGTTAGCTTGTTCGTTTCCCGGAATATGCCACCGCTGTTAGGGGGCAGGCTGAAAGGCCTGCCCCCTCCGTATTTAAGAATATATTTTCCTTGCTCGTCGGATAAGCTTCATGGCAGCGCTCGGGTTGAGCTCGAGTCAACTGCTCATAGTGATGGAGGATACGTGGATGCAATACTGCTAGCCGCAGGTCGATCTTCTCGTCTAGGGACCGATACAGATAAACAGTTGTATCGAATCGCCAATAAGCCATTGATCATCTATTCCGCTGAACGACTGTTGGATAATCCCAGTATTGACCGTTTAGTTGTTGTGGGCAATGAAAGCAGTCTGGATGAACTCCAATCTGTTCTTCGCGAATTTGATTTAATTACGGCGTGTGATTTTGTGTTAGGGGGAGATCAGAGACAAGCATCTGTTCGAAATAGTCTTTCAGCCGTTAAATCTGACCGTGTCTTATTACATGAAGGAGCGAGGCCTTTGATTAGTTCGTCATTGATTGACCGGGTACTGACGCCAGATACTGTATGTGTGACTCCGACCGTGCCCGTACCATTCACCGTTGCTATGGGGAAAAACATGATGGAGGGAGAATTAGATCGATCGCTTTTACATAATGTTCAACTTCCTCAAGCGTTCGATACACAGAAACTTTCTGATGCACATGAGCAAGCATTTTCAGATGGGTTCAAGGCGACCGACGATAGTGCCCTTATTTTCCGTATGGGCTATCCGGTCGAATTTGTAGAGGGTCACGTAACGAATATCAAAGTTACATATCCCAAAGATTTATTATTAGTGGAAGAAATTCTCAAATTGCAATGAGTTAAGAGCATAAGTATCTCCGGGTGGATAGTTTTGAGTTCGATTCTCTTTCTAGCTCGTTTTTGTGCAAGGCTCAGATCATGAGCCAATTAAGATGGAAAGAGGAAGTAGACCTCAATCGGCCTTTTTTTGTCATTGCTCTTGAAGGACTATTCGATGCTGCTGGAGCAGCTACTAGTGCTGTTGATCGTTTGGTTGATTCCTATGATGCGAATCCCTTGGCGGATATAGACCCAGAGACCTTTTTTAACTTTCAGGAAGAAAGGCCGATGGTAAGAATCAACGAAGGAGAACGAGAAATTGTTTGGCCTACGAATTCTATCTGGGGAGCAAAATGCCCAAACGAGAATCATGACTTGGTGCTCCTATCAGGAGTTGAGCCTCATCTACGCTGGCGGACGTTCGCTGATTCTCTTCTTGAAATTGCCCGTTCTACAAGTGCCGAAATGGTCATTACGTTAGGGGCTATGGCGGGTATGGCGCCGCATACACGCCCGCTAGGTGTGGTCGGAAGCGCTGCTGATTCTGGCACTGCTGATCGTTTAGGTCTTGGACGGCCCACCTATGAGGGGCCGACTGGGCTTGTAGGCGCTTTGCACGATGAACTCGATAAAGCTGGGGTGCCAGTGATATCCCTTCGTGTATCTGTTCCCCATTATGTTCCGAATCCCCCAAATCTCGAAGCTACGAGATCATTGCTATCCCGATTGGAATTGGTTACCGGAGTACAAACGTTTCACGGGGAATTAGATGAGGCTGCAAATGACTGGCGAAAACAAATAGATCTAGCAGTTTCAAATGATCAGGAAATGGCTAGTTATGTTCAACAATTGGAACAACGTGTTGATGAGAGTGAAATTCTTCCAACAGGGGATGATTTAGCTGCAGAATTGGAAGCCTTCCTTCGCGACAAGAGGGAGGACTAGGTACTCGATACCTCGTCCGGTACTATAGTTTCACTTTGCCGAGGGCCCGGAACCCTACAGCTCCTGCCCCTATTAGAGGTCCTTCATCCGCTAGTTCGCTGGGAACTATTTTTGTTCCATTAGCATGTTCGATTTTTGAAAGTTGATCTATGGTGCTTTGTGCAGCTTCGAAGAATATATCCCCGAACCCAAGAGCCACGGAACCAGAAACTACCGCCAACTGAAGGTCAAGTAGGTTAGCTACGGAAGCTACTGCCCGACCGACTAACTCCCCTACTTTTTTCCTTGTCTCGGTATTTGCATTGACCGCAGGTGATCCTAGGGCTCGCTGAAGTGCAGATCCAGATGCAGATCCTTCCAAAAGGCCCGAGACTCCGTTAGCGTCTTTGCCTCCGTGTGGGTCAACAAAGACATGCCCGATATGCCCTGCGTTGCCATCCGCTCCTTCAAGGAGATTCCCATTGAGAACAATTCCTCCTCCAACTCCAGTAGAGACAACCATTGCAAGAAAATTCCTGCAATGTTTAGCTGTTCCTACCCATCCTTCTGCGAGAGCTAAGGCTTTGGCATCATTATCAACATAGGTAGGAATCTGGAGGTCCTGTTCTAATTTCTCACGGAGCGGAAAGTCCCTCCATCCAGGAATATTTAGGGGACTGACAAGTTGATAGGAATGTTTCGCTGGCCCCCCGCATCCTACGCCTACCGCTTCGACTGGGCCATTGGCTAGTTCCAATGTATTTTTCGCCATCTGAAGAAGACGAGAGTACAACGTTTCAGCGACTGGTACTACCGTTTGGATTTTGCTTTTGTGGGATGTGTTTCCGTTCGTATCTACAATTCCTGATGCTACCTTTGTCCCTCCAACATCGATGGCTAAAACTTGAGACATTTTGAGTTGAGTTCGTTAGGTTCTTGCTCTATATACGCCTGCATCACCGACAGCGTCCTTATTGAGCATCTTACTTAAGTGAAGTCCTTCGAGAATGAATTCAATTCCGCTTGCGACATGCGCGGGGTTTTCGAGATCAGTAGAGCTTAAGCCGATGCTGTCGAGAAGAGGTTTAAATGATTTCATCTGGGAAACGTAGTCAATATAGGCAGTAGATGCAATATCGTCACCGGCGCTTATAACTGCCCCGTTTTCAAATTCGTCAAGTAAAGACGCACATAAGGAGTGTTCAACAGTATTCCGGAAGACTTCGAGAATGGATTGCCTGATCAGATGTTGGATGATCTCAACTTCTCTTCCATCCTCAAGAGTCTCAATTTCGATTTTTCCTGAAGTTGAAGCAACTAGTGAGCTGAGGTCGCTGACTCGGGGAACAGCGTGCGTTTCGTCATTTAGCAAGGCTCTTCGAAGGGACCCGGCGATAAGGGTTTCGTAGTTAGAAACGGTTAATCGGACTGAAACACCTGACCGTTGATTAATGTTGGGGTTTTCTCGGGCTGCGTGTGAGATAGTCGCAATAATTTTTTCCATGAATTCGGGGATATCTGTATTGACTGCTTCATGGGGGAAAATATGGGCTTCTTGTACCGCTATTTTTCGTTCCAGATCAATATCGAATGGGTAATGCGTCCGGATTTGACTTCCAAAACGGTCTTTCAACGGGGTGATAATTCTCCCGCGATTTGTATAGTCTTCTGGGTTCGCTGAAGCGACGAGAATTACATCCAGCGGTAATCGAACCTTATATCCTCGAATCTGCACATCTCTTTCTTCAAGGATATTTAAGAGTCCTACTTGGATTCTTTCTGATAGGTCAGGAAGTTCATTGATAGCAAAGACTCCTCGGTTGGTTCTTGGAACAAGTCCATAATGGAGTGTTAATTCATCAGAGAGGTACCGGCCTTCAGCTACCTTAATAGGGTCAACTTCGCCTATGAGGTCGGCAATTGACGTATCTGGAGTAGCGAGTTTCTCTCCGAATCGTTGGCTACGGTGAATCCATTCAATTGGAGTTCCATCTCCTTTTTCTTCTACCAGATCACGTGCGTACTTAGAAATTGGGTTGTATGGATCATCGTTAATTTCGGACCCAGCGATGACTGGCATCCATTCATCTAAAAGGTCAACTAGTCCTCTGATCATGCGAGTTTTTGCCTGACCACGTTCGCCAAGAAAAATTATGTCATGCCCGGCAAGTACAGCATTTTCTACCTGTGGAATGACTGTATCTTCATATCCGAGCACCGTTGGGAAGATATCCTCTCCTTCTCTGATGAGACGAATAGCATTTTCGCGGATCTCTTGCTTTACTGTTCGAGAAAGCCAGTCAGATTTTTTTAGTTTGCCTAGGGTTTGTGATTTCTTCATGCTCGAACCGTAGCGGAAGTATTGGCTTATTTCTTTGTCGAAGAGAGAAGCTTTACAACTTTTTTATCTTTTTTATTTCTTTTGAGATATTTTTTCGAGCTTTTCCCTCCCATTGATGTTCAAATGCTTCTAAGGCAAATAAAGAGTCGAGTTCCATTAGGCTATTTAGGAATTTTTCTCTGGCTAGAAAAAATTGTTTATCGTTTAAATGTCCGTACTCTTCACGGATGCCTTTTGAGTACTCGGTGTATATTTTTTCGTCGCTTGCGAAAATTCCCAAGTCAATATCATGAAGTACTTGGTAGGTAAGTACATCTTTCGCTGGCTCGAGATAATTCGCTGTTGACTCAATAAGGCTTCTGACATGTTCTGGGTTGCTAACACCTAAGCCATGAAGCCATTTATATGCTATTTCAGCACTCTGATGTTCGTTTGATTCCGATTTTGGATCATAAATAAAATCGTGAAACCATATAGCGAACCTGATGTCATTTTTTTCTTCGATTTCGTAGGGTATTTGGTCGAGGATTGCGAAACAATGGTGAAGGTGACCCAAGGTGTGATAGCTCCTGTGGGGACTTGAGTATGCGTTGATAATCTTTTCGCCCATAGTTGCTGCTATTTCAAGACTGATCTCGTTGTTGTAACACAGTTCGAACCATTGACTCATGATTTCTATCTGCTTCTCATCCATACCGGAAGAGTAGTTTGAAAAGAGGTGAAGAGTAGAAGGAACTTTGAGAAATACGGGGTTGTTATTGGGCAGACGGTTAGTGTTTAAAGAGTGGTAAACACTAATATTATGGATAGGCAAAATTTTTTGTCTACCTATTGATTTGCCTGGAGGCAGAAAAGTAAATGGCACAGACGAAAACACGGTCCGTTCCGCAGCCAATACGGAAAAGGCCGAAACAACTTCCGTTCCCTCTTAACCTTTATCAAAGCGCGATCGGCCGAAAATGGGTGATGGCTGTCAGTGGAATTGTTCTTCTAGGGTTCGTTGTAACCCATATGATCGGAAATCTTCATTTATACGAAGGCCCTTTGGAGATACATGAATACGCGGAAACACTGAGGAATCTTGGGACAGATATTATTCCAAGGACATGGCTGCTCTGGGGAGTGAGACTATTACTTATTGTGGCCTTTGTAGTTCATATTCATTCTGCTTACTCATTAAAAGAAATGGGGCGGAAAGCAAACACCAGAGCGAATTATGCCGACGGAAATAAGAAATATGCAGCTTCTCAGGATTTCATCGCAGCAAATTATGCTAGTCGGACAATGCGATGGACAGGACCTATTATCCTGCTGTACTTGGTTTTTCATTTAGCCGATCTAACTTGGGGATGGTTGAGTGAAGATTGGCATCTAGGTGACCCATACAACAATGTCGTCGTATCGATGGGAAATATTGGAGTTGCATTAATTTACATTGTTGCAAATGTCGCCCTTGCAATACATATCTTCCATGGGACATGGAGTTTGTTCCAAAGTTTGGGAATAAATAATCCAAAATTTAATCAAGCTCGAAAAATACTCGCAAGTAGTCTGGCAGGACTTGTCTTGGTCGGGAATCTTAGTTTCCCTATCGCAGTTCAGACTGGGCTTATTGATCAAGACAATTGTGAAGCTCCGTGTGGCTTAACCGCAGTTGAAGCAGAGGAAGGACACGAATGATCGGAGAACTACGATCCCGAACCCCTGATGGGCCCATTGATGAAAAGTGGGAGAGCCATAAGTTCAACATGAAGCTGGTGAACCCTGCGAACAAGCGAAAATTTGAAATTATCGTTGTAGGTACTGGGCTTGCTGGAGCATCGGCTGCTGCAACCCTAGGAGAACTCGGCTATAAAGTTAAAGCCTTCACCTATCATGACAGTCCCAGGCGAGCACATTCAATTGCCGCTCAAGGCGGCATCAATGGTGCAAAAAATTACCAAAACGACGGCGATTCTGTCCACCGGTTGTTCTACGACACCGTCAAAGGAGGGGATTACCGAAGTAGAGAATCGAATGTTCATCGGTTGGCTGAAGTTTCTCTAAACATTATTGATCAATGCGTTGGGCAAGGAGTCCCGTTTGCAAGAGAATACGGTGGCCTTCTCGATAATCGTTCCTTCGGTGGAGCTCAAGTTAGTAGAACCTTCTATGCGCGGGGCCAGACAGGGCAACAACTTCTTCTCGGAGCATATTCTGCTCTTATGCGTCAGGTAAGCGCAGGGACAGTGGAGTTACATACACGCTCAGAGATGCTTGACCTTATTGTCCACGAAGGCACCGCTCAAGGGATTGTAGTCAGAGATCTAATCACGGGAGATATCCGAAGCCATACTGCCCACGCAGTGGTCTTGGCAACTGGCGGATATGGAAATGTCTACTACCTTTCCACTAACGCCATGATGTGCAATGTGACAGCAGGCTGGAGGGCCCATAGAAGAGGGGCTCTGTTTGCTAACCCGTGCTACACCCAAATACACCCCACTTGTATTCCGGCCAGCGATGAGTTCCAATCAAAATTAACTCTTATGTCTGAGTCGCTACGTAATGATGGCCGTATCTGGGTCCCTCGTGAGCACGACGAGGTTCGAAGTGCATCCGATGTTCCTAATATAGATCGCTACTACTACCTTGAAGAAAAATATCCTTCTTTCGGAAACCTTGTTCCGCGTGATGTGGCATCAAGAAACGCAAAGACAGTCGTTGACCAAGGGTTAGGCGTAGGAGATTTGAAGAATGGCGTGTATCTGGATTTTGCTGATGCTATTGCCCGTGATGGTGAAGACTCGATTCGTGAGAGGTATGGGAATCTTTTCCAAATGTATGAACGTATAACTGGGGAGGATCCCTATAAAACACCTATGCGGATTTACCCTGCGACTCACTACACCATGGGAGGAATGTGGGTTGACTATGAACTGATGAGTAACGTCCCTGGATTGTTTGTTGTTGGTGAAGCTAATTTCTCTGATCATGGGGCAAACCGCTTAGGTGCATCCGCCCTAATGCAAGGACTCGCTGACGGCTATTTTGTTCTGCCGTATACGATCGGAAATTATCTCGCCCCTCTTCTAGGGCAAGACCCACTTTCTGAAAATGATGCGACATGTGGGAATGTTGTCAATGAAGTAGCAGAACGTACCCAGAAGTGGCTATCAATCAATGGCACTCGAAGCGTAGATTGGTTCCACCGTGAACTTGGCAAGCTTGTCTGGAACTACATAGGTATGGAACGGGACAAGAATGGACTAGAGAAAGCTCTTTCTGAAATTCCTGCATTGCGTGAGGAATTCCAGAAGGATGTTCGGGTCTTGGGATCTGGGGATAGTCTTAACTCCTCCCTTGAGAAAGTAGGGCGTGTAGCAGATTTCTTCGAGCTTGCTGAGTTAAAAGCACGTGATGCGCTTGAGCGCGAAGAGTCATGTGGTGGGCACTTCCGAACTGAAAGCCAAACTCCTGAAGGTGAAGCCCTACGAGATGACGAAAATTTTGCCCATGTAGCTGCATGGGAGTGGGGAGGGTCATCCGACACTTCAATCCTTCATAAAGAGGAACTGGAATTTGAACATGTTCCACTGACACAACGGTCTTACAAGTAGGAGTTCACAATGGAAAATACAATGACCCTAACCTTAAAAGTCTGGCGTCAAAATGGACCTACAGAAACTGGTCGATTTGAAACCTACAAGGTTGATGACATTAGTCCAGATATGTCTTTTCTAGAAATGTTTGATGTCCTGAATGAAAGTTTGATTAACAGTGGTGAAGAACCCATCGAAGTAGCTAGCGACTGCCGAGAAGGTATCTGCGGAACGTGTGGGTGCATGATCAATGGAAGAGCACACGGACCTGAAAAAGCTACCGCCACTTGCCAGTTGCACATGCGGAAATTTAAAGATGGCGACACTATCGTTGTTGAGCCTTGGCAAGCAGCTTCCTTTCCGGTAATTAAAGATCTAGTAGTTGATCGATCACCATTAGATCGAATCATCGAAGCAGGTGGTTACATCACTGTGCCAACAGGATCTGCACCAGACGCAAACTTGATTCCAGTTCCAAAGGATGCGGCAGACACCGCCTTTGATGCGGCAGCTTGCATCGGATGTGGTGCTTGTGTTGCTGCATGCCCTAATTCTGCCGCACAACTCTTTACCTCTGCCAAGGTTCAACACCTTAACTTGCTTCCACAAGGCCAAGCTGAACGTTGGTCGAGAACAGAGGACATGGTCGAAACTATGGAAGAGTACTTTGGTTCGTGCACCAACCACGGTGAATGCCATGAGGCTTGCCCGAAAGAAATACCCCTAGACTTTATCGCCTACACAAATCGGGACTATGTAAAGTCAAAACGGAAAAATAGAAAACTTCTCGGCCAAATTTCTTAACTTTGAACCTATTTCAAATCTGATTTAAGAGGCTGATGGTTCTTTCCCAAGCCTGTGTGGCGGCGGAGGCATCAAAAGTTCCAAGCGCATCTTCTTCATTAGCGAATGCATGCCCTGTCCCATCATAAATATGGAAATTGACGTCCTTCCCGAGTTCCCGAAGCTCGCTTTCAAGATCTTTAATCGCTTCGGGAGGAAAGAAGTCATCGTGGGCCGCAAAGTGGCCCTCGACTTTTGCTGTTAACCCACTCCAATCAGGAGCTCCGTCACCTAAAGGGGCGCCGTAGTATGGAGCGGCAACAGAAACTCGGTCTGATTCAATTGCGGAAACCATTAAGGTGAGCATTCCTCCCATGCAGAACCCAACGACACCTACTTGAGATGATGAACAGGTATCAAGAGCAAGTAAATGATCTATCGCAGCTCCCATATCTCTTGCAGCACGGTCAGGTGGAAGTGAACTCATCAGCTCACCTGCTTTGTCCATTTCAGTATGTTGAGCAAATTCTCCGTGATAAAGGTCGGGGGCGAGGGCAGTGAATCCTTGTTCAGATAATCTGTCACAAACACCTTTGATTTGTGGAACTAGCCCCCACCATTCCTGCAAGACTAGAATTCCAGGTCCAGACCCAGATTGTGCTGGTGCTAAATATCCTCCAGCTGTCGTTCCATTAACTGGAAATTCAATCATCTGAGATTCCATACTTTTCTCCTTCGGGTTCTCAAGAGATTATTGCCCAGTATCTTTACAAGGGGAAAGTCTTTGACACAAATGTTTAAAGGAAGACGATAAAGGTCGTTATCAGATCTTTTGTGCAATTAGCCATGCTTCATGCCGGCCGGATGCTCTCCACGCTTCATCAATGTTGATAATGCGCATCGATTGGATCTGCTCCACAAGTGTGTGTATTTCTCCATCAGCGAGAAGAAATCTCTCACTGGGGTGTTCGTGTTTTTCTAGATTTGTTTGTGTGGGGTGTGCAAATAGGAACACTCCGCCAATGTTTAATGATTCAGGGGTGGTACGGATTAACGCCCGGTCAAGGAATAGCTGAAGAAATATTCCATCCCATTTTCTCCCCTTTGGCATGGATTGTTTCTCTAGGTCATGTTGCAGGCACTCTATGGTCATATTTTTGTTTTCAGCGTAAGTTTGCGCTTGGTGTAAGGCGACAGAACTAATATCTATAAGGGTTGTTGAGAAACCCTGTTGCGCCAGCCATATCGCATTTCGGCCATTACCTCCTGCAACATCAACAACTGTTCCAGAAGATGGGAAATAGCTCGAATAGTTACAAAGAAAGGATGAAAGTTCATTGGGCGTCGGGTTTTCTCTGTACCGCCTATCCCAGGTTGACTCAGAGCTTTCGTTTTTAGTCATGCATCTGAGTGTTAGCGTTCAGTTACAGAGACAGGAACGGTTTTGAATCCTCGAAGCGTCATTCGTCCTCGTTGCTCTAATTCACCTGCTTGCTGAACTGAGGAAAATCTACGAATGAGGCCGGCGAACATTTCTTGACCTTCTGCTCTTGCTAGATTCGCCCCGAGACAATAATGGATTCCTGAAGCGAAGCTGAGGGGTGGTCCTTCATCACGACGAACGAGGAAACTGTCAGGATTAGTGAATTTTTCTGGATCCCGATTTGCCGCCCCGATTAACGTAACAACGGATCTTCCTTGTTCGATCTTTATTCCAGAAATTTCTGTTGTCTCTAGAGCAGTTCTCCCATCAAGTTGTACCGGACTATCCCAACGAAGCATTTCTTCTACAGCGCTTGGAACTAAATCAGGATTATCCCAGAGAAGATGATACTCATCTGGGTTTTTGAATAGGGCTGCTAGTCCGTTACCTATAAGGTTCTGCGTGGTTTCCATACCCGCTGCGAATAAGAGAATCACGGTACTGACAACTTCATCTTCTGAGATACGATCTCCGCTTTCCTCTACTTCAATGAGAGCAGAGATAAGGTCGTTTTGTGGATTCTGTTTCCTTTCGTGTAAAAGCTCGCGAAAGTATTCGCCCATTTCAGTAAATGCAGCGTGGGATGCTTGTAATTCTTCAAGTGTGGGACTGGCTTCGAGGTTTGCTACCCCATCGTTAACGAGCGGCCGGAAATAGTTCCAATCTGAACGTGGGACCCCAACAAGTTCACCAATTACATTCACAGGAAGGAATCCCAAAATTTCCATTGCGTCGCCCCCTCCTTCTCGCGCAAGTTCATCAAGGCATTCTTCGGTTAGTTCACGAATACTCATCCGCATGCTGTCTATGCGCCGAGGAGTGAATGCGCGATTCACTAAACCGCGCAAACGCGTATGGTCAGGCGGGTCGAGAAAAAGAAGTGACGGCGCGGTCCTAACCCGGGCCGCATTTACCTCTTCTCTAAATGCGACAACTTCTGGAGATTCCTCTCGAGGAAGCATTGAGCCTCCCGGACCTGATTGATCTCCTTTCCCAAATCGGTTATCGCGAAATACTCCATGACAATCATCAAATCGAGAAAGGAAGATTGCCCCATTGGAACTCTCGAAGATTGGCATGTTCTCGCGAAGTTTTTTATACCAAGGTGCGGGGTCAGCCACTCCTTCAGGTGTTAGAAAAAGGTTAAGTAGGTAATCGTCTCCGATTTGCTGTTCTTCGGGTGTCGAAATCATCTGGATCCAATTTCCTCTACGTCATTAGTGATCGTGGAATTAAGATCTATCATACAGTGGCATGAGAAAACCGAAAGATACGCATTTTACTGATGGGGAAATAGCCCATTTTCTTCGAGGTATCTTTATGGGTTTGGCAGATGCCGTTCCTGGTGTTTCGGGTGGGACTATCGCTTTATTGCTAGGAGTCTACGACCGGCTTATTGAAAATATAGGGTCCCTTACAACCTGTCTCAATGATGTCCTCAAAAGAGAATTTCGCCAGTCATGGGTAAAGCTCCGGACCGTCGAATGGAGGTTTCTCTTTCCGCTTCTTTTAGGTGTATTTCTTGCCTTTGGCGTGCTGGCGCATTTTATTGAAAAGCTCCTAGATAATTACCCTAAGCCGATGGCAGGGTTATTTTTTGGGCTAGTCGTAGTTTCGATACTTATCGGGTTAAGAATGGTTACTGAATGGAACTACCGAAGATTTGGCTACATGATTGCAGTCGGAACTGCTACTTTTCTTCTTCTCGCTTTGAGCTCAGGGCAGACACAAAACCCGTCGTTAATCAATTTCTTCATAGGAGGACTAGTTGCTATTAGCGCTATGGTGCTTCCTGGTATTTCTGGATCTTTTTTGTTATTGACTATTGGCATGTATGCACCAGTGATCGAAGCAATTAATGACAGAGAAATGAGTGAATTGGTGGTATTCGGGTTAGGAGCCGTTATTTCTTTAGGGGTTTCTGTAAGAGCTCTCGGATGGGTCCTTAACCGCTATAGGGACTCTTTGCTGGCGTGCCTTATTGGATTAATGATCGGGAGTCTCCGTGTCTTATGGCCATGGCCAAATGGAGTCGGCGTAGTAAGTGAAAAAGAGGACGAAATTGTTAAGGGAACTGCGCTTGCCTGGCCAGAGCACTTTAATGACTTTCTCTGGCCGGTGCTTCTTGCTTTTTTAGGGTTTGCTCTTGTATCAGGTGTTCTTCGTTATGAACAAAAAAGCCAAGCAAGAGCGTCTACTCGTTCAGAGGAGAGTTCTTTCTAGTGAGCGTCCATCTATTGATAAATCCGGTAGCTGGCCGCGGGAAAGGGCAACGGCTTAATTCCTCTATCGTCGAGAGCGTTCGTTCACTTGACGGAGATGTAGACGTACTTTCCGCATCGTCGGTTGAAGAAGCTAAGTCACTTGTACAAAATATCGTCGATCGAGGTGCCAAAAGACTAATAGTCGCTGGAGGGGATGGGATCATTCATCTTGCGATTCAGGCTGTTGCCGGTTCATCAACTGCCTTAGGGATTATCCCTTCAGGTTCTGGAAATGATTTTGCCCGAGCTATCGGGCTCCCTATGGGGATCGAAGAAGCTACGGCTGTTGCCTTCTCTGAGCCATCAAAAACGGATTTGTTGAAAGTCGGTGACCAGTGGGTCGCTTCGGTTTTGACGTTCGGGTTTTCCGCTGATGTAAATACTCGAGCGGATAAGATGCGGCGCCCTAAAGGCCCAAGCCGTTATACTTTTGCAACTTTGTTTTGTCTTCCTAAGTTGCAAAATAGACGGTTGGAGCTTCAAGTGGATGATCGAAGGTATGGCTTTGATCTGGTTTTAGGAACGGTGGCCAATACTAGTGATTTCGGGGGTGGAATGAAAATAGCTCCAGATGCTGACCCCATTGATGGAAATTCGAATCTTACATTAGTAGCCGATATTGGAAGAATCGAGTTATTACGTTTTTTCCGACGTGTATTTGATGGTTCACATCTACTTCATCCAAAAGTGCATACTTTAGAAGGAAAGAAAGTAGTGATTATTTCTGAAGGGTTCGACATATGGGGTGATGGAGAATTAATCGGGGTTTCTCCAATAAGAATTGATCTAGTTCCTCAGGCTCTTCTGCTTGCAACTGGTCAGGCTACGCTTTAAGTATGAAATTCTCAGAGACAGAGTGGGTATCCGCACTGAATGAAGCATTATCTGGTGTATTTCCTGAAGGGACTACTGATTCAATAGTTGTGCAATATGTTATTGAAGAAAGTTCTGGTGAGTTTTTTACTTATTATCTATCTCTTTTTGATGGCGAAGCCTCAATGCGAGAAGGAAAGGCAGAGCAGGCTAACATAACTTTTTCTTTGGCTGAGGAAACTGCGGTTCAGATCCAAGTGGAATCACTTAGCACTGAGGAAGCCTTTTTGAGAGGTCTCTTGACTGTGGATGGGGATGTGGAGTTACTACTGAAAGTTCATAGCCAGATAGAAGACTCCAAGGCTTGACCTTTTAATTTTGGGCGTTAGATTAAGCCTAACGAACTGACTGTTTCGCGTTCAGTTACCAGTTCTTCAGCTGACGCATCGATCTTTTGACGACTAAATTCATCAAGTTCTAAACCTTGTACGATCTCGTAGGAACCATCACTGCAAATTACGGGGAATGATGAGATTACGCCCTCAGGAATGCCATAACTTCCATCAGAGGGAATTGCCATCGAAACCCAATCGCCCTCGGTGGTTCCTAATTCCCAGTCGCGCATATGATCAATTGCGGCGTTTGCTGCTGAAGCTGCTGAAGATGCACCGCGTGCTTTGATGATCGCTGCTCCTCGTTGTTGGACAGTTGGGATGAATTCATTCTCAAGCCACTCTTGGTCATTGATAGTTTCCGCAACCGATTTCCCTTCTACCTCGCAATGGAAAAGGTCAGGGTATTGGGTCGCTGAGTGGTTCCCCCATATAGTCATTTTTTTGACGGCTTCAATAGGAACTCCTAATTTTTCGGAAACTTGACTTTTTGCACGGTTGTGGTCGAGTCGGGTCATTGCTGTGAATTGACTAGGATCGATTCCAGCGGCAGCGGATTGCGCAATGAGAGCGTTCGTGTTAGCTGGATTCCCAACAACAAGAACTTTTATTGCCGAATTTGCGTTTTGAGATATTGCTCTACCTTGTGGGCCGAAAATACCTCCGTTAGCTTCTAGAAGATCTGCTCGTTCCATTCCGTCTTTCCTAGGCATAGCTCCGACAAGGAGAGCATAGTCACTCCCCTCGAACGCTACATTTGGGTCATCTGTTTTTGTGATTGACCCAAGTAGCGGAAAGGCACAATCATCTAGTTCCATCTGCACACCATCTAAAGCTCCTAGTGCTGGAGTTATTTCTAGTAATCGCAAATTAACTGGCTGTTCGGCGCCAAGCATCTGGCCACTTGCAATCCTAAAGAGGAGTGCATAACCAATTTGGCCTGCTGCCCCTGTCACTGTCACATTTACGGCATCATTGTTCACAGAAGCCTCCTTGGTTCTCTTGTGAGATTAGCCAAGACTCTATGTATGTTGACCAGTTATGCAAGGAGTTGCTTATTTTTCTGATTGCGTATTTCCTAACCAGCTATCGAAAAGCGTCGCGTAGATTCCTTCATTGTTTACGAGTTCGGAATGATGGCCTGTTTCAACGATCGCTCCTTCGTTAAAAACGAGAATTAAATCTGACCTTTCAGCTGTACTTAACCGGTGTGCCACTGAGATAGTCGTCCGACCCTCTGAAAGTCGATCGAGAGCTGAAACGAGCGCTACTTCTGTCTCTGGATCTACTGCGCTTGTCGCTTCATCAAGAATGAGTAAGCCGGGGTTAGCTAATTGAGCTCGTGCGAGAGCTACAAGTTGGCGTTCTCCGACAGAAAGCCGTTCTCCTCTTGGCCCCACATGTGTATGTATCCCCTGTGGGAGTGTTTCAAGCCACCACTGAAGCCCCAAGGAATCAAATGCTTTTTCCACATCAGCATCGCTTGATCCGGGTCTGGCAAAAGCAACGTTATCAGTTATCGTTTCGTTAAAGAGAAACCCATCCTGAGGAACCATTTGAATGGTTGTGTGCCTGGATTCAGTTTCCACGTCGTGAAGAGCAAATCCTCCAATAGTTATTGTGCCTTCAGTTGGGTCAGCTAAACGAGTCAGAAGTTTCACAAAGGTTGTCTTCCCTGAACCTGTCGCACCGACCACCGCTACGTTAATCCCAGCAGGTATTACACAATTGATATTTTTGAGAACATTTCCGCCTGTCCTGTAGTTGAAATACAGATCGTTTACTTCGATGGGTAATGCCCCATTTGGGAGTGTTATCCCGTTTGTAGGTTCTTCTACTTCGATAGGGATATCAAGGACAGATAGCACTTTCCACCATCCGGCAAGCGCTGTCTGTGTTTGGTCTAACACTTCTCCTAATTCCCATATTGGGGCGATAAGGACAGTTGTGAGGAATACGAATGCGATCATCTCTCCGGAAGAAAGCCCCATTTCAGGGCCGAACAAAGACCCTACGACAACAATTCCTCCGATGGTCATTGCGCTAAATGTGTCCATGACAGGCGCTAACAAAGCAAAGAACTTGTGTGCTTTGACTTGTCGTTTAAATTGGGTTTGGTTTGCGGTTTCAAGTTTTGAACGGACTGTCTCTTGATACCCATATGACCGAATGACTGGAGCTGCCATTACAGCTTCAGATACTTGTCCCATAGTTTCTGAGACTGCGTCTCGGACTTCTCTATATTTCAAGAATTGTTGGCGTTGAATAGCTTTGAGGATAGGAATGATTGGAAGATAGATTGCAATGACAACAAGGGTGAGTTGCCAGCTGTAGATAGCCATCACGGTAAGGGTCCCCAAGATAATTACGGAATCGATTATCCATGCGATAGCGCCCCATTGTGCAAACTGGGAGAGGGTTTCTATATCGCTTGTTACACGAGCAGTTAGAATTCCTTTTCGGGCTTCGAGGTGGTCGGCGAGACTTAACCGTTGCAGGTGGGAAAAGACTCGTATCCGGAGTTCCAGAATTGTTGTTTCAGCTATTTTTACGAGTCGGTTATAGGTAGCGCGTTGGGTAACAGTCACAATGACGATAAGAGCGAGTGCAATTATGCATGAGGAGTAAATAAATCCTGAATCTAAACCATTTGTTGAAGTTAACCCTTTATCGAGAATTTGCTGAATCAAGATAGGTATTGCAAGGGACCCTGATGCGACGATGAGCGCCATCAGAATTGTTATGGCTGCACCAGAACGAAGTTCAGGGCTAACTTTAAGGCCCCGTCGAAGAACTGTCAATGCAGCAGTTTTTTGATGCTCGCCGTCCTCATCTTTCTGACTTGTTGTAGTTCGTTCGTCGCCGATTTCCCCACGCGTGGATTGTTGAACTTGTCGTTCTGACTTCATATGGCGGTTCCTGTGTTGTCATAGGCCTTCACGAGGGCGGTATACGCTGGGAGTTTCATCAACTCGGTATGAGTATCTACTCCAGCGACCTTCCCTTCGTTGAGGAATACAACTCGGTCAGCAAGTTTGATGGTTGATAGACGATGGGCGACGATCATCAATGTGACATTCGTTTTTTGTCGTAGGTTTTCAAGTATCTTCTTTTCGATAAGAGGATCTACCGAAGAAGTTGAGTCGTCCAGAAATAGAATCTTGGGTGAGCCTACTAGAGCTCGTGCAAGTGTTATCCGCTGTCGTTGACCACCTGAAAGCGTCACTCCGCGTTCTCCTAGGGTTTCCTCTATCCCATTGGGAAGCTTTTGAACAAAATCAAATACTTGAGCGATCTTCAGAGCTTCTTCGATTTCGGAATCAAGGAATCGGCGTCCTAGCGCAATATTTTCCCGGATCGTATCTGCAAACAAAAACGACTCTTGAAACGCTACCGCTATACATTGCTTTCTGGCTTTAGCGCTTAAGCTTTCTATTGGTGTTCCATCTATGAGGATTCGGCCTTTGGTAGGTTCTTGTAGTCCACCTATGAGATCTGCGATTGTTGACTTTCCAACCCCAGTAGGCCCTACTAGCGCAACAATTTCTCCAGCGGTGATTTCAAAATCAATATTTTCTAGAACAAGGTGATCCCCATGATGGACCTGAAGGTCTTCAATGCTGAGGCTTACAGATGGTGTTTTTAATTCTTCTTTACCTTGGGAGTGAGTTTGAGGCGACTGCAGTTCGAGAATCGAGTCGATCCTGTCCAAAGCAACGACGGATCGAGGTAATTCTTCAAAAAATATTCCCGCTATTCTCATCGGAAACGCAAGAATGCCAAAGAGGGCTATTGCACTTACTAGCTCCCCTATCGATAATGATCCTTTGTCGACCAGCCATGTACCGATCATGAGAAGAAAAATTACGCCGATGCTCGGCAAGGCAAAGATTGCTGGCTCGAAGATTGCTCGGAGCTTTCCAACATCGACTCTATGTTTTCTGATCTGGTTCGCAGACTTTCGTATACGTTGGATCTCCTGATCGCTTCGTCCTAAAGATTTAACTACCATAATTCCATCAAAACTTTCATGAACTAACGCAGATGTATTCCCAACTGCTTCTTGAACAGCAGCTGCTGGTGAAACAATTTTCCGAGAATAAATCTGATTCATCCAAGCAAGTAAGGGAAAGAGAATTAAAGCCATTAGGGCTATGAGAGGGTGAATAAGTAAGAGGTTTATTAGCGCAATAATTGCTAGAAAAAATGTTCCAACGGTGAAAGCGAAAGGCATTAACGCCAGCGAAGCGATTATCATATCGTTATCGGCATGGGCTAGAAGTTCTCCAGCGGATCTGCTTCTATGGAATGTCATTGGAAGGTCAAGGTATTTATTAAATAGTTGTCGCCTCCAAATAAGTTCAGTTCCGTATCGTGCTCCTGCTAGAAAATACCTTCTAAGAAAAGCACCTAGCCCTCTTATCAAACCAACGCCGATGATGAAGAGAAGGGACGTCCATAACGCTTTGTGGCTTAATGCATCGTTATCGAGTGCGGGGATTATGACATCATCTGTGGCGTAACCAAGTACGCGTGTTAATGCAACAGCTGCGAGAGAAAAAAGGCACGCTCCGGTAATAGCTACAGTGTGAGAACCGGGCCTGAGGCGAATTGAGCGCCAAACTAAGCTAAAACCCCGACGTAGATGTGTTTGTTTTTGTTTCTTTCGCTGCATTGGAATGTGCCCTGTCAGATCTCATATAGAAATCAGGAACGTTTCTAAGAAAGGTTTTTGGTCTTTAAATGGACAAGGTCTAGTAGTGCTTGGTCCTCATCGTTAACTACAAACAGTTTTAGAGTCTATCGACTATTGCTGAGGCAAATTCAGAACATTTAACTTGAGTTGCTCCGTCCATGAGACGAGCGAAGTCATAAGTAACAATTTTCTCACCGATTGTTTGTTCAACTGCTCTAATAATATCATCGGCTGCTTCTCTCCACCCTAAGTGTTCAAACATAAGCACACCTGAAAGTAGAACGGATGATGGATTGACCTTATCTTGACCTGCGTACTTTGGAGCAGTTCCATGGGTTGCTTCAAAGATGCCATGGCCGGTGACATAGTTGATATTTGCTCCAGGGGCAATACCTATTCCTCCGACTTGAGCTGCAAGAGCATCTGAGAGATAGTCCCCATTAAGGTTCATAGTAGCGATGACATCAAACTCCGCTGGCCTTGTTAAGACTTGCTGAAGGGCAATATCAGCTATGGCATCTTGAACGAGAATCTTATCCCCGGGGTCACCTCCACAGTCATCCCAACCAACGGCGACATCAGAGAATTCTTCACGGACTAATTCATATCCCCATTTCTGGAAAGCGCCTTCCGTGTATTTCATGATGTTTCCTTTGTGCACCCAGTGCACAGTCTTGCGATTACGTTCGACAGCATATTTCATTGCGGCTCTTTGAAGACGCTGAGAACCAGTTCGTGAAATAGGTTTTATACCTATCCCAGAGTCTTCTGAGACCTCTCGTCCAAATACTTCACGGATCATTTCGCGAATAGTTTCTGCTTCGGGAGAACCAGCTTCTGCTTCGATACCTGCGTAGATATCTTCTGTATTCTCTCGGAAAATGACCATGTCGACGAGCTCGGGTTTCTTCACCGGTGATGGTACGCCTTCGAACCATCGCACTGGGCGGAGGCAAACATAGAGGTCAAGTAGTTGCCGGAGGGCTACGTTGAGGCTTCTAAATCCGCCTCCTATAGGTGTCGTTAAAGGACCTTTAATGCCGATTAGGTACTCATGGAAAGTATCGACGGTTTCCTGTGGAAGCCAGTCTCCTGTCTCATTAAAAGCCTTCTCGCCTGCCAAGACTTCAACCCATTCGATTGTTCTTCCGTATTTTCCTGCTGCTGCATCAAGGACGAGTTTCGCAGCAGGCCAGATATCCACTCCCGTTCCGTCACCTTCGATAAAGGGGATAATCGGGTTATCAGATACGTTTAGTGAGTGGTCTTCGTTAATTGTTATTTTGTCAGCCATATATATACGATCTTAGGCGAAATGCGTGAAATCGAGAAAGAAACACGAAGAAAATATTGAAAGATTTTCGCTATAGCGCTGATAATTCTGCTGCAGTAACAGTATTTTGCATTAGAAGTGCTCGTGTCATAGGCCCGACGCCTCCAATGCGCGGTGAGAGCCATCCTGCAATCATTTCTACTTCATCTGAAACATCTGAGAGTAGTTTTTTTCCATCGAAACTTACCCCAGCGGCAATAACAGCAGCGCCGGGTTTGACCATCTCAGCAGTAACCATCCCCGGTGAACCTGCTGCTGCGATAATAATATCTGCCTGGCGCGTATAGTCCGCAAGGTTCTTTACTCCCGTGTGAACGACTGTGACTGCCGCATTGGCATTGGGCCTCTTCAATGAGAGTAAGTTGGCGAGTGGTCTTCCGATTGTAAGTCCACGGCCGATGATAACTATATGCTGCCCAGTAATTGGGACTTCGAAACGTTCAAGGAGTAGCTGTATGCCAGCTGGTGTGCAAGCTAAAGGAGCTTCTACCCCTTGGACCAAACGACCTAGATTCACTGGATGAAGTCCATCAGCGTCCTTGTGTGGGAGCACCTGCATAAGGGCCGACTCGTAATCAAGTCCATCCGGGAATGGGTATTGAATAATAAAAGCGTGTATCTCAGAGTCGTTATTCATCGAATCCACGGCTGAAAGAATGTCTTCTTGAGTTGCTGTTTCAGGAAGCTTTATTTCGTTAGAATGCATTCCTAATTCTTTGCAGTCTCTATGTTTCATGGCGACATAGTTTTCTGAGGGGCCGTCATTTCCAACGAGTATGGTGCCAAGCCCAGATTTGATCCCGTGACGTTCAAGTTTTGATATTCGCTGTTTAAGAGCTTCACGTATTTCTGCAGCGAGTAGTTCTCCATCAAGTTTTATTGCAGACATATTCTGATCATGGCATGTTTCTAGTGCATAGTCCTATCAATCAATAAGAGATTACAGATTCTGGAAAGTGATCTGCTGTTTTCTTTTATGGGGATAGATTAAATTCCGGAAATTTAGTTGAGGGCTTGTATTTGAGCCTCCCGTTTTGTAGTTCTTTGATAGCTAGAACAGGGTCCGGGTCAGCAAACAGCGTTTCATTATCGGGATTAAAGTGGAGATCGTCTACATCGATTGTCCAGCAAGAGGCTTCGAGGGCTATTCCGTTGTTGTCATGAAAATAGATCGAAAGGATGATTTCATGATCTAC
>JAQWQL010000111.1 GCA_029244605.1 Acidimicrobiales bacterium
TTAGATCATAAAGGTTATTCTAAAATTCCTTGAATTCTAAGTGCTTCTAGGAGAACTTCTTTCGCTATTGGGGCCGCGTCAACCCCCCCTGTTAGTTGGCCTTGACCAGTGACTGACTCAACAATTACCGCAATAGCTACGGTTGCATCCCCTCCTTCTGCTCCTGCATATCCAATGATCCAGCCATGAGTATCATCTGGGCGGTTAGCGTCAACTTGTGCCGTCCCTGTTTTCCCACCTACAACAACTCCAGGGATTGCTAAATTAGTTGCTGTCCCTGATGTTGCTGTTATTTCCATAGCTAGCTGAAGACTTAGAGCATCTTGTCGTGAAAGAGTGCTTTGCCAAATTAACGGCTTGTAGGTATCAACAATTTCTCCAGCCTGATCAACAAAAGAATCCATAAGGTGAGGTTTCATTAGTATCCCGTCATTAGCGATAGCTGCTGCGACAAGAGCCATCTGAAGTGGGCTACCTTTGACATTGAATTGCCCAATCCCTGACTGGGCGAGGGCTGGCGTGTTCTCAAGGATAGGGATTGGGGGGGTGTTGCTTGTTTCACCTACTTGGTTTCCGAAGTCATCTGGGAAAATAGACGTGGCTGGAAAAGGAAGGTCTATCGGCGGGGGTGAATTAAATCCGAATTTTTCAGAAGTTTCAATCATTGATTCGGCGCCAACAATTTCTGCTGCTAATTCCGCAAATGTCGTATTACAGGAAACACGTAACCCTTCAAGTATGTCGCCGCCGCATGTACTTCCGGCATAGTTTTGAAGGGGGAAAGTAGTAAGTGGTGGCGTATAGGTAGTTCGTACTTCAAACTCAGGTTCAGTGAGAGTTGAAGCTGTTGAAGTTAGCGCTGCTGCTGCGGTAACAAGTTTAAAAGTTGACCCTGGAAAAAAAATCTCTCTGTACATTTTGGGGAGTCGTGGGTCCTCTCCGGTGGGAAGCGCAGAAAACTCCTCCCACGCTTTTTCTCCTGCTTGTAGGTCAGAGGAACCGAAGATGCTCGGGTCATATGAGGGGTAACTCCAAAATGCAAGAATGTCTCCTGTTCTTGGGTCAAGCACAACAACGGAACCGTTTCTTTCACCAAGCGCTTCTTTCGCAGCCTCCTGTACTGAATGGTTAATGGTAATAATGAGATCTGCTGAAGTATCTGTGACAGAAAAAATATCTTTCAGACTATTGAATTTTTGCGTCTCAGTTTGTCCAGCGAGTTGGTCATTGTAATAACGCTCTAACCCATCAGCTCCATATTGAAAAGAGAAAAAGCCGGCTGAATGTGCATATAAGTCTCCATATGGATACAAGCGTTCATATTTGAGTTGAGCTTCAATTTTTTGAGATTCTGCAATTAGCTTTCCATCTATCGTGAAGATATCTCCTCTTTCTCGATTGAAGTCCTGGATCACAGATCTCATATTGCTGGGATTTTCTTGCAGTTCTTTTTGTTGGAATATCTGGATCCTGTTCAACTGCACAAAGAGGGCAACAAAACAGAGTATGAGTGCGGCCCCTAGAATTCGTATGTTGCGATTCATTGAGGCTCCGATGCAGTTGGGGCCTTACCTTCTTCACCTTTACGAGCTTCATCAGAAATCCTGAGAAGGAGCGCTAGAAGAATCCAGTTCGCAAGTAAAGAACTCCCCCCATAACTGACGAATGGAAGGGTGACTCCGGTAAGTGGAAGGAGACGAACAACACCAGCGATAATGACAAATGCTTGGAAACCAAGCAAAGTCGTTAACCCTGCTGATAGAAGCTTTTCAAATGGTCGAGTAGATGTCAGGGAAATTCTAAGTCCAGATCCAACCATGAGTACAAATAGTATTAGAACTGCCGTTGTCCCTATGAGGCCAAGTTCCTCGCCAATCGCTGCAAGAATGAAATCTGTTTCAACTGCAGGGATATTCTCAGGATTTCCAACTCCTAAACCAGTTCCTGTAAGTCCGCCTTCTGCAAGCGCAAATGAACTCTGCACTATTTGATAGCCATCTCCAGTTGGGTCGTTAAAGGGATGTATCCATATATCGACTCTTTCCTGTACATGGGAAAATTGACTCCATGCTAGTAAGGCTCCTCCGAAAAAAAGTACTGCACTCATCACTAGGTATGAGGTTTTACCAGTTGAGATCCATAGCAATGAAATAAAGAGTGTGAAGAAAAGAAGAGATGATCCAAGGTCCTTTTCTGCAACCATTACTACTAATGACACGCCCCAGGCAAGGAGGATTGGGCCAAGGTGACGAAAATCTGGGACAGCAATGCCAAAGCGTCGTGCCCCTGTTATCGATAAGACATCGCGCTTTTCGACTATGTATGCTGAAAAGAAAATTGCCAGAACAATTTTTGCAAATTCGCCTGGTTGGAAGTTGATGGAGCCCAGAGACACCCAGATCCTTGCGCCGTTAATTTCTCTGCCGAATCCTGGGATTAAGGGCATGATCAAAAAGATCACGCCGATCGTCATTAATATGTAGCGGTATTGTTCTATTCGACGGATTTGTGGAATTAGAACAAGTGTGGCGATAAAAGCACCGACGCCAAATAGTGTCCATGTTGCCTGTAATCCAGCTAGATCTTTATCCAGACGTGCAATAACAAAATACCCAATGCCGTTTAGAAGGCCTGCTAATGGGAGCAACGAAAAATCTGCTCGGGGAGCAAATTTTCTTACGGCAAAGTGCGCCAAAAGGAGGAGTAGCAAAATCCCAACTAGAAACGGGACGATATTTGCCGGGATAGAAGATGATCTTCCTAAGCTAGCTAGTACATATCCAGCCACAACAAGGATGGCGACGAAAAGGAGGAGGAAGAATTCGACGTTACGATTTCGGGATTTCATTTTGGTAAATGTCAATCGATTTCTACTTATTCCTTAGCTATTTCTTGTTGAAGCGCATCTAAATATTGAATAGCATCTTGGAGAGTTTCGAACTGAGGTTTTTCTTGGATTTCCGCAATTATTTTTTCATCTAGATCCCTGCCGAGAATAGGTCTTCTCTCTTCAACCGTGGGATCAAACCAAAGAATGCTATTGGTTCTTCCTTGATAAATCAGTATTTGTGAGTTCTCTATAGAAGTATCCCCAATTTGTTCAAATCCAACGAAATAATTATCTCGAGCGTACCGCCCAATGAATAGGCCAATAATCACAAGCATCACTAGTGCTGTGGCAAGGAGTTTTCTAATATTCTCAGGGGTTGCTTTCCATTCGTTTTCTTCCGTGGAAGCTTTTTCTATATCATGATCCATTGTTGATGAAGAATTGTCTGTGGTTAGCGGTGTCATGGATATAGGGATAGAAGAAATAATTGAGGGATTAGTATCCTCTTCTCCCTGTCTCACATCAACAATCACAACTGTTACGTTGTCATTTCCTCCATTGAGATTAGCGAGATCTGCTAGTAGCTGAGCAGCTTCTTGGGGATTTTCAATCGTCTCTAGGGTTCTCATTATCTCTGAGTCAGGTACTTCATTACTTAACCCATCTGTACATAAAAGGAACCGGTCATTTTTATTGGTAGGGATCTCCCAACAATCAACTTTCGCTTCAATGTCTATTCCTAGCGCCCGTGTGATGATATTTTTATGCGGATGACTTTCTGCTTCACTGGCAGTAATTTTTCCTTCACGTCTCATCGCTTCGACAAGACTATGATCTTTCGTTATTTGCGAAAATGAGCCTTGAGATAGAAGATAAATTCGGGAGTCTCCGATATTAGCTATGGCAAGTTTTGTAGGGGTACCTTCGCTAGGTTCGAGCAAAGCTATTCCACAAAGTGTCGTTCCCATACCCTCGCGTTCAGGATTTATTGCAGCTTCTCTACGGACTTCGGTATTTGCCATCATGATTTGATCTCGGAATCCCTGAACTGTTTCGTATTTTTGTTTTTCAAAAACCTTTCTCGTAGCTATTTCAGAGGCTACTTCTCCACGACGGTGTCCTCCCATACCATCTGCAACTATGAAAAGAGAGTCACTGACTGCAAAAAAATCCTGATTCATTTTCCGTAATTTTCCGACATCTGTTGCAAAACCCCAATCAAAGAAAGATGAAGGTATTTTTTGATTAATGATGCCTCGGTCTTCGTTCATTTCGCCTCGAGTATTGTATTCCCAATTTGTATTTGGTCACTTTGCCGCAACAAACAGGGCTTTTCGATTTTTTCACCGTTGACAAATGTGCCATTCGTTGATGTTAAATCTTCAAGAAATAGTGTGTTCTCTTCTAGAAAAATTCGTGCATGCCTGTGAGATGCAAAAGTGTCTTTGATGATGATCGCACACTCTTCATCTCGACCGAGAAATATTTCTTCTTCAAGGATGTATTCGGTTCCTTTGGCATCTTGCGGTTCGATAGTGAGTAAAGACTTTACTGGTTGCTGGGAATGCAACTCCTGAACTTTGTGTCCAGCGGGTTTCATTTTTTTTGGTTTCCGGATTTGAAAGAATGACATAAGCACAACCCAAATAAAAAAGACGTAGAGGAGCGCTAAGAAAATGAACTTTAAAAGTTCTAAAAATTGTTCTGACATAGTGTGTTATCTATTTTCTCTTTGGTTGCGCAGTTCTATTACAGGTTTGGATGTCGGTAATTTATTTTCCTTGCCATTTGGGGTTCCGTTTTTCTTTGTATGCTTTGCGCCCTTCCTTTGCGTCTTCTGATTGGTTAGCTACAATTCGCATCGTTTCACCGAACCTTACCGACTCCACCCATCCCATGTCTTGAGTTCGTCTGGCCACTTCTTTCGTTGCTCTTGATGCAATGGGAGCTGAACGACAAAGACGTTGAGCAAGTTCATTAGCTTTTTCGAGCAAATCTTCATGTGGGTAAACTTCCCAAACGAGTCCAATTTCCTTAGCGCGCTCCGCCGTAATGGTCTCTCCTAGTAGTAAAAGTTCCATCGCATGTGACCAGTTGAGCTTCTTTGGCAGGCGTATTGCTCCAACAATTGTTGGGATACCGATTCGGACTTCAGGGTATGCAAATGAAGCACGTGTGCTTGCTAAAACAAAATCACAAAACGTCACTGCGGTTAATCCATAACCGATACATGGTCCATTTACTGCTGCAATAACGGGTTTGAAGATTTCTAATCCGCTTTCAAAACTGTTGATAGTAGGTTTTTCCCAGTACGTTCCAGGAAATGTTCCAGCACTTCCTTGCATGTCTTTTAGGTCTGCTCCAGCACAAAACGTGTCGCCGTTTCCTGTGAGGATTGCAACCCACGCTGTTTCATCTTCTAAGAATTTTTTCCAAGCGGTATTCAATCCTTCGCGCATAGCGCCATTTATGGTGTTGAGATTATCGGGGCGGTTATAGGTAATCGTAACTATATTGCCTTCTTGTGTGTAGGTAACAGGAGAGTTTGTCATGGCTAGCTTGCTTCGAATCGAATCTTGAATGTGCCAAATTCAATTTGGTCATGGTCTATAAGAACGTGTTCAGATATTCGAAATCCATTTACTAGAGTCCCATTCGTTGAATCGAGATCTGATAGAAGGTAACCGCTCTCTCTTAGATGAACTTTCGCTTGATTTCTGCTGATATTCGGATCATTAACAAAAATCGTTGACTCTTGAAGGCGTCCGATGCTTATAACTGTGTTGTCTAGGGTGATTCGTTGGCCGTCTGGCAGGATCAAGGCGCCCGGTGGGCAACCATTTGCGTTTTGTTTTAGTCGTGTATCGATCCGAAGTGTTCCTGTTCGTAACTGTTCTTCCATTTTTAGCTTGACATTGACAGAACCTAGAAAGATGTACTCCTCCTGGTAGCAGTAATCACGGATCGTTTCTTCAAGTTCTTTCTGAAGAGGGTCCTTAGCAGTAATGAAATTTGCATAATCGTTTTGAGAAATCGCTACTTCAAAGTCATTAGGAGCTAAGTAGTCGCCGTTTACACCGATACTTCTATTCAGCTCGATTTCTCTAACGATTCTTCGGCTTATTTCAACAGGTTTGAGTTCGCTGCTAAAGAACCTTGCGAATGTTCCCTCGACAAGCTTTTCGAGTTTGTTTTCTACTTTTTTGATAACCACAAACCTATTTTAGTCCTCTGGAGAGATTATTCTCCAATGATTCCTTTTTCGATCAGTTCTTCCATCGGTGGAAAGTTAAATATTATTGGCCCGTTTAATTCTGGATCTCTACAAACGTTGTAGCCTGGAGCATCTGCTGCTGTGAAATTCCGCACGGTTGTTGGGTATGTCCCGATTGAAGGTGATTGGAGAAATTCCTCTACTGCATCAGCGAGAGCAGTTGATACGGCTGGAAGGTATTCAGGTGATTTGAGTAGTCTCGCTTCAGATGGGTTCGCTAAATAAGCGAGTTCGATCAGTGTCGTTGGGGTTTTTGGTCGTGACATCATCCCGTAGGTGTCTGTTCCACGATTGTTCAAAACTCGAATAATCCCAGCATCGTATTGGCTTGTCCATGAGACCCATGTGAATATGTCGAGAGCTTCATAGACGGCTTCGTAGACCAGAGTTCCTAATCGAGCTGATTTTACTGAATTGCTCTGTACAAACGTCTCAGCTCCTGGGTGAGAAGATGGGGCAATCATCGGGGCATTGTGATGAATGGAAACCATACCAGCTGTTTGTAAATGGTCTGCATAGAGTCCGCGGGATGAAAGAGGAATATGGTAGTTCTTAGTGCGAATCAAAAAGGAAGTTATATCTCGCTTCGCTAGTTCTTCAAGAAATGCTTCAGCCACGTCCATGTTGATGGCATGCTCTCGAATTCCGGCATAGTACGCGCCACCATCAACGCCTCCGTGGCCTGGGTCAATAGCTATCTGAACATCAGTAACGAGGGTTCCACCTATGACCGGGACTGCATTCCCGCATGGAGAACGAACGATATACCCATTTTGAGTCTTTGCGAGAACGACTGTAGTGACTCCGGTAGTTGTGGTTAGCCCCCACGGTGGGCGTTCAAGATCTAATTGAGAGGTCGTGCCGAGGCGCCCCCAATAGTCGAGGCTTTTATTTTCATTTGGGACATTTATTGTGTCTTGGTCGAGCGTCAGGAATAGGTTAAGGTCAACTCCGGCTTCGGTACCCCAAAAAAGAGTTAGTAGCCCTGTATCGAATTGGGTTCCTAGGGATTCTCCACTGGCAGCTACAACAAGTTCCGATTTTCCATCTCCGTTCATATCTAAAGCAGCTAATGCATCTCCCCAGTGATCCGCTGGTTCAGCGCCTATTTGGAATCCCTCAGTATCTTGATCAATGGTTATTGATCCTTTTCCAGAAATGCCATTTGCGTTCCCAAAAACTAAAGTAACTGCCCCTGCTCTTTGGACGTTGTCTAAACTTTCAGCAGGAGCTCCGATAGCGAGATCCCAATACTTGTCACCATTAAAATCTCCACTGGTGAGGACTGAACCCCATCGGTCTCCTTCTTCATTTCTTCCCGATATGTTGGAGCTCCCCTGATGCAGTCGAGAAGATTTCTGTACACTTAATCCTTGTTCTGTGCCGAACATGATGGTCACGGAACCTGTTTGTTCTCTCTTTCCACTGCTTTCATTTGGTGCCCCTATCGCTAGGTCAGTGAAACCATCGTTGTTGAAATCACCTGTTGTTAGGACAGCCCCCCACTGGTCATATGCTTCATTTCGGTCTGGAACATGCGGAGTATTTTGATGAAGACGGACTGTATTATCGGTTGTAATACCTGATGGGCTTCCATACATGAGTGTTACGGCGCCTACCTCCAGAAATTGACCGTATTTTTCTCCCGGCGCCCCTACTGCTAGATCAGCAAAACCATCATTGTTGAAATCGCCAGATGCTAGAGCCCAACCCCACTTATCGTTTTCTTCTCCGCTATCTGGCACTCCTCTTGTCTCTTGATCAATGTGCTGAGATTGACTGGTCGTAAGACCTGAAGGTGAGCCAAATAATATAGATAGCTTTCCGACGTCTGTTTTTCCATTCTTACCTTTCTCGGGTGCTCCCACCACGAGGTCTTCGTAGCCATCTCCGTTAAAGTCTCCAACGGAAAGCATTGCCCCCCATCGATCTCCAGCTTCGTTTTCTCCGAAGCCGCTCAATGATTCCTGGTGAAATGTTTTTCCGATTTCGGTTGCCCCGACCCCTTCGGGTGATCCTGAGAACACCCAGACTTTACCTGCATCAGGTATTACCCCGATATCTTCATCGGGGGCGCTAACTACAAGATCATCGAATCCGTCACCGTTGAAGTCACCAAATGTTGACCGAGCACCAAAATGGTCACGGTATTCGTCAGAATCTGATACGTAGGGCATTCCTTGATGAATAAAGGAGCTTTTTTTCGGAGTCTGCTCGGGGTCACCATAAAGGATAGTTATCGCTCCAGCGGCATTCGCGTCACCGAAACGTTCTCCTGTCGCCCCAACGGCAAGATCCGCATATCCATCACCATTAAAATCAGGGCGGATACTAGAAGTCCTGTTTGCTCCATCGGTTGGCTCAGCTTGGGCGGTTATTTCATTGCTAAAAAACATGATGCATATTGCTAAGAATCCGATGGTGGTCGCGTATGCGACCAGGGCTAGGGTCGGATTAGGTCGCTGCTGTGAATGAAAGAAAGAAGTTAAATTCATTTGTCAAATTTTCCTTATGAGTGGTGCGCGAAGAGGGATTTGAACCCTCACATCCCGAAGGACACAGGCACCTGAAGCCTGCGCGTCTGCCAATTCCGCCACTCGCGCGAGTAGAAAAGGAGGGTATCGGGAGAACTCGGATTCTCAGCATAAAAGCAGACATATGTTTCATGCAAGAGAGACATGGATCTGTTTTCAAGTGTTTCGCCCTAAGACTCGGTCAATAGAAATCTCTATAACGCGCCTATCTTCTCCTCTGTCTTTCGGAGGGGAATATCGTTCTGCGTATCTAGAAGTTCCTGCTTGACAGCGTTCATGGTTATCGGAGACTATTGCGTTCCCTTCGAAAGTGATCCATCGACCGCCATCAACTTGACAGACAGCTGCCCGAAGAGGTTCGGGAGAACGTTCGAGTAGTTTTGCCTTAGTGCTGCCTGCCCATGTGATAATTCGGATGAGGTTTGCTTCCTGATCCCAAGTGAAGCCCACTGGAGTGACATGGGGACGTCCGGTTCGAGTGACGATCGTAAGTGACGCAAGATGGCGTTCTGTTACGAATTTCATATTTTCTTGTGAGAGTTGAATATTTGTCATTACTGTAATTGCCCTTGTGAGTATATTATTTTTACGCGAACGAGTAGCCCAAAGGCTCCCCGTGTGCTTGTTCTAAAGATTTACCAGTTACTGGTAGTTTCTCCAGATTCTTCAGCGGTATCATCTGCTGAAGTTGTTTCGACAACTTCAGGTTCCGTTGATTCGGAAGAAGCACCTCCGAACATTGCTTTTATCTTTTCTAAAATTCCTATTCGCTCCTCCTCTCAGGAGGGAAGTTACCGCTAGTTTAGTGGATAATGGGATTTACCTTTGGTATATGGCCTGTTCAGAGGGCTTTAGGATCCGAACATCGCCATCCATTGTTCTGGGGTTTGGGGAGCGTAGACATAATTATTGATTCGAGTGTCACCCATTGATTGGCAAGGTTTTGGAGAATATAAGTGGCCGGGAAACAAGGTAGCTGTATCGGGAATTTTTGCAAGTCGTTGCGTGAGACTTTCATACATATCTCTTGGATTCCCACCGGGTAAATCTGTTCTTCCACATCCGTCGAGGAATAGCGTATCTCCAGCAACAAGTTTGTTATCAACGAAAAAACATTGGCTTCCTGGGGTATGTCCTGGAGTATGAATAAGTTCTATCTCGATTGCCCCAACACTTACCTTGTCTCCGCTGCTATGAGTAACTAGATCGTTATCAGTGACTCCGGTGACTTTTTTAACTAAATCTGCTTCCTCGGTTTGAACGTGAATTGGAATTGATGTGATCTCAAGAAGATCAGCTACTCCCGAAATGCTATATCCCATCATGTCTCCACCGACGTGGTCAGGGTGATAGTGGGTAGCAAGGATACCTGTGAGTTTCATCCCATCGGCTTCTACTAAGTCGACTAGTCCCTGTGGGTCATATGCCGGATCGACGACGACTGCTTCTCCGGTCGACCGATCTCCGATCAGATACATAAAATTGACCATTTGGCGGGCAAGTTGATTCTCTTGTCCGAGATCTCGGCCTGAAAGTAGTTGACGGAAATAAAGTTGGTCGTTGTCCATTTCGCCACTTTAGGCAAATTTCTTTGATTTTTGTATTTCTACCGGTTAATTATTTGTAGTTGATCCAGTTCATTTTTATGTTTTTTTTTAGGGTTTAGGTAATTCGAGAGGTCTGAGGGTATCTGTGCTCTATCCTCG
>JAQWQL010000008.1 GCA_029244605.1 Acidimicrobiales bacterium
AAAGGAAAAAACATCGCAGACGTTCTAGCCCTGTCTTGTGAAGAGGCACTTGAATTTTTCTCAAACCAGCCACCCATCGCACGCCATATGCAGACTTTAGTAGATGTCGGTTTAGGGTACGTTCGACTTGGACAGCCTGCACCCACCCTGTCAGGGGGAGAAGCTCAAAGGGTTAAACTTGCGACTGAATTAGCTAAGCGCTCGACAGGTCACACTATGTATATTCTTGATGAACCTACAACTGGGTTGCATTTCGAAGATGTTCGAAAATTGATGGTCGTCCTTGGACGGCTTGTGGATCAAGGAAACACTGTTTTGATAATTGAACATAACTTAGATGTCATAAAATCTGCTGATTGGATCATTGACCTTGGTCCTGGAGGTGGCGATGAAGGAGGCGGAATAGTCGCGGAAGGTACGCCAGAATTAGTCGCAAAAACAGATGAAAGTTACACAGGGCAGTTTCTAAAGCCCATACTTCAGAAGGCTGGTACTCTATAAATCCGGTTCAACTTGCGAAAGTTCCGAATAAAGAATCAGCCAAATGATACAAAGACCGCCTTCTCAGAGCATTCCTTCCAAGCCTGGATCATACCTCTTTAAAGACGAAGAAGGAAGAGTCCTTTATGTAGGTAAAGCGAAATCACTTAGAAACCGCTTAAATAGTTATTTCCAGCAGTTGACCAATTTGCCTATTCGTACACAACAGATGTTGGGAGAAGCAGAAAGTCTTGACTGGATTCAAGTGACAAACGAAGCAGAGGCATTGATTCTTGAACATAACCTTATACAAGAGCATCAACCTCGTTACAATATCCGACTTCGAGATGATAAAAGCTATCCGTATCTTGCAGTAACTATCAGTGACGAATGGCCAAGGGCTACTCTAATCCGAGGAAAGCTGAAGAAAGCGAATAGGTATTTTGGCCCGTACGTGGATGTCGGGGGGATCCGTGACACCCTCGACCTTCTTCAGCGTACATTCCCATTGAGAACGTGTTCAGACGCTAAATACAAAAGACATGAACGCTTAGGAAAACCTTGTTTAGATTTTCACATCAAAAAATGCTGCGGCCCATGTGTAGACGAAGTGTCAAAAGAACATTACCAAAAGTTAGTTTCAGAACTTCTGGAGTTTCTCGAAGGAAATACTGAGAATGTTTTGTCGCAGATAAAACAGGAGATGGGGCGTGCTTCCGAAGCTCAAGAATATGAACGTGCGGCGCGCCTTCGAGACAACTTACTGAATGTGCATAAGGCTGCTGAGCGACAGCTCATGGTTGGAACTAAGTCGGAGGACTTTGACGTGATAGGGGTAGCGCAAGATGAACTAAGCGCAGCAGTCCATGTATTCCTAGTCAGAAACGGAAAAGTAATGGGGCAGCGGTCCTTAATAGTTGATAAAGCAGAAGATATGTCTGACGGGGATCTTGTGGCACGAGTACTGGAAAATATCTATATCGAGAAAAGCCCGATGGGTTACCCGAAGAAAATCTTCGCACCATCGATACCTAATAATGTCAGCTTCTTCGAAAGTTGGCTCAGCGAATTAAGAGGGTCAAAAGTCCAGATCGCAGTTCCACTTCGAGGTGATAAGCGCTCACTCATGGAAACCGTGATTTTAAATGCTCGAGATTCGTTCCAGCGAAGCCAGCTCAAACGAGCGATGGACCACAATACGAGATCTCGAGCACTAAGCGAATTGCAGAAATATTTAGGCTTATCGCATGCTCCACTTAGGATTGAATGTTTCGATATGAGCCATATTCAAGGAACAAATTATGTCGGATCTATGGTGGTGATGGAAGATGGATTGTCGAAGAGAAAAGACTATCGAAGGTTCAAGATTAAAAAGGTTGATGGCAGCGATGATTACGCAGCGATGGAAGAAGTCATCACTCGCCGTTTGAGTAATTATCTCTCTGAGCGAGACAAACCGATTAATGAACGGAATGCCTTTTCCTATGTCCCTCAACTCATTCTCGTTGATGGCGGCAAGGGTCAACTTGGGAGTGCTCTTAAGGCATTCCAAAAACTCGAGTTAGATACTGAGATTCCCATTGCAGCAATCGCCAAAAAACATGAAGAAGTATTTATCCCACATCGCCAGACCCCTGTGAAAATCCCGCGCGGTTCCGAAGCGCTCTATCTACTTCAACGAATTCGCGACGAAAGCCATAGGTTTGCGATTTCATACCATAGGCAACTTCGAGGGAAATCTATGACAACCTCTGCCCTCGACGGAATCTCCGGTTTGGGGAAAGCTCGAGCAGCTCGTCTCGTTAAAGAACTCGGAAGTGTTCGAAAAGTACAACAAGCGACCCTTGAAGACTTAGACGACCTCTCGTGGCTACCGTCTTCGGTAGCGAGGGCAGTGTATGAGAAATTCTCCGACCCAAGTGCAGCGGCAGGTGGCACAAATGGAAGATGATGACCGGAGAATGCTTTGGGATGAGAATAGCGGGTGGTGGACTGGAAAATACACGACCCGAGAAGATCCAGATTATCAAGATATAGTTTTGCCGTTCATAGGCGACGTTTTCTTGGGAGCCGAGAGGGTCATCGATCTTGGTGGAGGAGAGGGTCGACTCTCAAGGTACCTCATGGACAAAAACAAATGTGAAGTAGTCTGCGTCGACTTCAGTCATCGCCAATTAGGAACAGGCTATTTGAAAGACTTCGGGCCGAGTTACGTCCAGTCTGATATTGCAAGGTTACCTTTTGAAGCTGGAGTGTTTGATTCAGCAGTAGCGTGCCTCGTATTCGAACACGCTTTGGAATTGCTAGAAACGATAGAAGAGGCAAGCCGTGTTTTGCGCCCCGATGGGAAATTTGTAATTGTCTTAAATCACCCTGCAATGCAAACGCCTGAAAGCGGTTTCGTATTCGACCATGAAGTTGACCCACCGTCAAAGTATTGGAGAATTTCGGACTACCTCGTTGAGGTGAGCCATTCTGAAGAAGTTGAGAAAGGGATTTTTCTTCCATTTGAGCATCGGCCGATCAGCAAATACATTAACTCTCTTATCGAGGCAGGCTTTACGATAGAAAGACTTTATGAGCCACCGATTTCCGATCGATATGTTGAGGTAAATCCAGAATTCTCCAATGTCCGCTATATCCCTAGACTTTTACTAATCGTATGCTCAAACTAAAAACCTTTCATAAAAGAGATGCCCTTTGGGGTAATCGCCTATCGCGCCTAGCATGCAGTTATGGCTGAATTTCTGATTATCGCAGGCCGCTCAGGGGCAGGACGCTCTGAAGCAGCGAAATGCCTCGACGATCTCGGCTGGTTCGTTATTGATAACCTCCCTACTCCGTTGATTTCTAAAGTCGCTGAACTTGCGATTTCTCCAGGCTCTCCAAGAACGCATATTGCTCTAGTGGTTGGAACAGAAAGCCCTGAAGACACAATGGTCGAGATTGTTAACTTGCAAAAAGAGCCTAATATAAATACTTCAGTTCTTTACTTGACTGCGGATGAAAAGACTTTGATAAGGCGATATGAAGAGAGTAGAAGGAGACACCCTTACGAGGCTGAGGGAAGTCTCAGAGAGTCAATTGTTGCAGAAGCTGAAGCTATAGACGTTCTTCGTGCAGTTGCTGATGTAGAAATAGATACCAGCAGCATCAACGCCCGTCAGCTTGGAAAGCGAGTTAAAGAACTTTTTGCAATAGGGCCAGTTGGAAAGCAAATGCAGATTCGGCTTGTCTCTTTCGGTTACAAATATGGTCTCCCAACAGACGTAGATCTAGTAATGGATTGCAGGTTCCTTCCGAATCCGTACTGGGTGCGAGAGTTAAGAGAGCTTACTGGGAATGACGAAAAGGTTAAGCAATTTATTTTGGGAGAAGCTCTTACTCAAGATTTCCTCTCCAAGCTAAGGGAGTTGCTTGAGCTACTTTTACCGGAATATCAAGAAGAAGGAAAGAGCTATTTAAGTATTGCCATTGGGTGCACAGGAGGGCGACACCGGTCAGTAACGGTTGTAAACGAGTTGGAAAGAATCCTTGCTGGCCTAGATTATTTGGCTATAGCTAGCCATAGGGATTTAACTCGATAAAAGAGTCTAGATATCACTGTGTTGAGCTCATGGAATCGCTAGCATCGCAGATGCAAGTAACTTCATCCCCCAGGAGGAATGAACATGACTATTCGGGTTGGTATTAACGGGTTTGGGCGAATTGGAAGAAATTTTTTTCGTGCTGCAAAAATAGCAAATGCTGATATTGAATTTGTTGCTGTAAACGACCTCGGTTCGTTGGAAACACTAGCTCATCTTCTCAAAAATGATTCAGTACATGGAAAATTCGGGGGGAAAGTAACGGCTGTCCGAGGAGGGATAAACGTCGACGGTGCTAAGCTTTCGGTCCTTTCTGAAAGAAACCCAGGTGATCTTCCATGGGGAGATCTCGGCGTCGATGTCGTGATTGAATCGACAGGTATTTTTGCGGATAAGGAAAAAGCGAAACCTCATCTTGACGCAGGGGCACGGAAGGTGATTATTTCTGCTCCTGCAACATGTGACGCCACCTTCGTTGTTGGAGTTAATGACGATGATTATGACCCTGCGAAGCACCACGTGATATCTAACGCCTCATGTACAACAAATTGCTTCGTTCCGATGATAAAGGTTCTAGATGACGCATTCGGAGTGCAGGAAGGCCTTATGACAACCACGCATGCCTATACGGGTGATCAGGCCATTGTTGATGGCCCGCACAAAGATCTCAGGAGGGCTCGGGCTGCCGCAGTGAACATTATCCCAACTAGCACAGGCGCAGCTCGCGCTACTGGATTGGTTTTAAAGAAAATGCAAGGGAAACTTGATGGGATCGCAATGCGAGTTCCAATTCCTGATGGTTCCGTAACTGATTTCACTGGCCTTCTTAAAAAAACCCCCAGCGTGGAAGCAGTCAATGCCGCATTCAAAGAAGCTGCCAAGAAAGGCTCGATGCGCAACATTCTTGACTACAGCGAAGATCCGCTTGTTAGCGCTGATATCGTCGGATCTCCAGCGAGTTGCACATTTGACTCTGGATTGACCATGACACAAGGAAAGCTAGTAAAAATTTGTGGTTGGTACGACAATGAGTGGGGGTATTCGAATCGTCTAGTCGATTTAACCAAAATTGTCGGCACGCGCCGGTCGAAAAAGTCGAAAAAGCGTTGACCTGATGAAGGTTGCATAAGTGGATCTTCCTGCTCTTGAAGATTTAGGTGATTTAGCCGGAAAAAATGTTCTCGTTCGAACTGACTTCAATGCTCCAATTGAATCAGGAACAATTATCGATGATTTCCGTATTCGGGCAGCTCTTCCTACCTTGCAATACCTTGTCGAATCAGGGGCAAATGTAACGGCTTGCAGCCACTTGGGGCGCCCTGCAGGAGTACCAAATGAGAAATACACCATGGCTCCCATTCGAAAACGTCTTCATGAGTTACTCCCTGCTGTCACTTTGCTAGAGAACCTTCGTTTTAACGAAGGGGAAACGAGTAATGACCAAAAATTTGTTAATGAACTCATCTCCGGACAAGATGCATATGTGAATGACGCGTTCGGCGCTTCACATCGTTCCCATGCTTCCATTGTCGGGCCGCCGCAGGCCTTGCCCTCTGCTGCTGGGAGACTATTACACAAAGAAGTTAAAATCTTAAGCACGCTTCGAGATTCTCCCCGACGACCCTTTATAGCTATCCTCGGGGGCTCAAAAGTTAGTGACAAAATCGGAGTTATCGAAGCACTCCTTAAAATAGTGGACGAACTGATCATCGGCGGTGGAATGTGTTTCACCTTTCTTAAAGCGAAAGGCCATGAGGTCGGGTCATCGCTTCTAGAAGAAGATTACGTTGACTATTGCAGCGAACTCTTGGAAAGCGGTGCACCTATTCGCCTTCCCTACGACATAACAGCGATGAATAGCGATGGGGAAATCGGTCACCCTAACTCCGGAGGGGTTGTAAGGCAAGTAGGAGTTGATATTCAACAAGGTTGGATGGGGTTAGATATAGGTCCCGGAACTGCAGCGGAATTTGGCGACCGCATTGATGGGGCCCGAACAATTTTGTGGAATGGCCCGATGGGCGTATTCGAAGATGATCGATTTGCCGCAGGGACGAAGCACGTAGCCCTCTGTATGGCAGAAAACAATGCAGCTTTCACTGTTGTGGGTGGCGGTGATAGTGCCGCTGCTACAAAAAAATTCGGACTGGAGAATCAAATGGACCACGTTTCAACTGGCGGTGGAGCCAGTCTTGAACTAATCGAAAAAGGTGACCTTCCAGGCCTCATCGCTTTAAGAGAGGCGAGGTAAGCTATGTTAGGGAAGTACCTTGAGCGAAGGAGCATTAATGGCCGCTAGCCGGAAACCGCTTATCAGTGGCAATTGGAAAATGCACATGAACCATTTCGAAGCTATTCAGATTGTGCAAACACTTTCGTATCAGCTAGATGAAAACGACTATGGAGCTTGCGATGTATCGATTCATCCCCCTTTCACTGATCTGCGTTCGGTTCAAACCGTTCTAGAATCCGACCGTATACCAGTATTACTCGGAGCTCAACACTGCCATTTTGAGGAAAAGGGGGCCTTCACTGGTGAGGTATCGCCAGGAATGCTCGAAAAACTAAATGTGAAATATGTCATTGTTGGCCATTCAGAGCGTCGAGAGGTATTCGGCGAGGAAGATGAGATGATCAACGCCAAAGTCAAGGCAGTTCTTAAGCATTCTATGACCCCAATTCTCTGCGTTGGGGAAACTATCGAAGAACGCGAAGCAGATAAAGCTCAAGAAAAAATCCAAAGCCAAATACAAAATGGTTTGAAAGGGATTGGGAAAGAGCGAATATCCTCGATGGTTATTGCCTATGAACCCATTTGGGCTATTGGTACTGGGATGACGGCTACACCAGCAGATGCACAAGAAATGTGCGCCTTCGCTCGGGGTTGTGTGAAAGATGTAGCGGGAAACGCTGCCGGAGACACTATACGCATTCAATACGGGGGATCAGTAAAACCCGTTAATGCTGCTGAACTTTTAACGCAGGAAGATATCGACGGTGCCTTAGTCGGTGGCGCATCACTTGATGCCGAGAATTTCTCCAGAATTGTAAAATACCGGCTTCATTAGACGAGATCAGAGCATTCCGTAATTTCGGAGCCGAGTAAGTGCTTAACTAGACGATTACAGGGTAACATTCAGTTTCATGACTATCTTTCTTGTGATCCTTGATGTCGCCACAGCTTTAGCCTTGGTGGGGCTGGTCCTTCTCCATAGTGGGCGAGGAGGCGGCCTATCAGACATGTTCGGTGGAGGTTTAGGATCACAAGCTGCTGGATCGACGGTAATAGAACGCAACCTTGACAGAATTACCATTATCCTTGCTCTCATTTTTTCCTTTACAACATTAGCGCTTGCGTTGATGTTGGATGAATAGAAACAGCCCATTCGTCTAATTCAGCGCAACGATGCCACTATTTTTCTTGCTCGGATACACTGGCAAAGCGTTACTTGTCGGAGTGGCGGAATTGGCAGACGCGCTAGCTTGAGGGGCTAGTGCCCTTTACGGGCGTGGGGGTTCAAGTCCCCCCTCCGACACCAGGTAAGACATCGGATTGTCATTTCTAGCGAAACGGTCTAGTGTCGTCCCAACACTCATTGATTGGAATGACATCATGAAAACCAAAGTTCGTATACACGATGGAATGTCCGGAGTTGTCTACATGGTGAGCGTTATTCTCGCTGCCACTACATCAATACAATGGCTCTGGATCGCTGGGGTTGTAGCTGGCCTACAAATTATTAGTCCCTTTACACGTTTCTGCCCTGTTTATTTTGTTCTTAACAAACTGATGCCGGATACGGAGCCTATTCAAGATGGCAGTCGTTGAGAAACTCAGACAATTATAGAAAAGAAATATTATGACGTACATGGCAGGATTAGTAGTACGAGCTTCAAATGTTGACAAACTCCTAGAGGATATGGATTCATTTGGACGTAAGGCATTTGAAGATGCTGGAGCCACCGATATGTGGATCACTCAATCTGTAATGGCCGGCGATGGAGTTGGTGAAATATTTATCACTTCGGATTGGGACTCAATTGATGCGGCTGTTACCGCACCTGATGACCTAAGGGAACGACCAGAGTTCATTGAAGCGATGAAAAATGCCGGTATAGAGACTCTTCGCCGGAGTTTGGTGCAAATTAGGGCACAACGAGGTGAACTGAATGGAAAATTCGGAAGCCTTCTTGTCAGCGCAGGAGCACAACAAGATCAGGCAACCATAGACGCCAACGCTGACGCTATTTGGGAGCATATGCAGAATGGGTCAACAGGTCTTCGTTGGACGCAAGGGATAGCCGCTGGGCCTATGACAGGAATGTATCTAACTGTGTCAACGTCTGATTCCTTGGATGACTTGATGTCAGCCAGCAACCAGATGTTTGCAGATCCAGATATCCAGGGACGCATGGCAGAAATGGGTTTCCAATTAATTGGACGATCTTTATTTAGACGCCTTGCGTAGAGTTTTGAATCCTAATGAACTCCGGTGACCGGTTCTGAAGGTTAATGGGGAGTAGTTGCAACCGACTTGAACGATCAGGCTAGAGTATGGCCATGGCGGATTTTCGTATTGAAAAGGACACTTTAGGGGAGATCGAAGTCCCCGAAGAAAAATATTGGGGCGCCCAGACTCAGCGGAGTATCCATAACTTCGAGATCGGCAACCACCGTATGCCAATCGAAATCATCTACGCATTTGCCTACCTGAAGAAGGCCGCAGCACTTGTTAACGCAGAACTGACTGACTTTTCACAAGAAACAGCCCAAGTCATAGCTGATGTTTGTGATGAAATACTCACGGGCCAACATGACGAAGAATTCCCACTCGTTGTTTGGCAAACAGGATCTGGAACTCAAAGCAATATGAATGTCAATGAAGTCATAGCAAATCGTGCAACAGAACTGCTAGGTGGGGACTTCACCAAGGAAAAAATTGTTAGTGCTAATGATGATGTCAACAAAAGTCAAAGTTCGAACGACACATTCCCTACGGCCATGCACCTTGCAGTCTTCAGTAAAATCACTCACGAGACCCTTCCAAATATCGAACTCTTGCAAAGCACTTTGGCTAGCAAAGCATCAGAATTTATGGAGATAACTAAAACCGGACGAACACATCTTATGGATGCGACTCCGTTAACTCTAGGTCAAGAATTTAGTGGCTATGCGATGCAACTCAAAAGAGGGACAGAAGCAATTAGCGATTCGCTAGAACGGGTACGAGAAATTGCGTTGGGAGGAACAGCGGTCGGCACTGGACTAAACACACCTAAAGGAT
>JAQWQL010000014.1 GCA_029244605.1 Acidimicrobiales bacterium
GGAAGAGGAAGCTCCTGCGGAAGAGGAAGCTCCTGCGGAAGAGGAAGCTCCTGCGGAAGAGGTCGCTGAGTCCGAGAATCCCAAAGAGGAAGAATAATGACCGAAAGCAATACAGAAATACCACATGCATTGGCAACTCTCGAACATATCGTGAAGTCAGTAGTCGAAAAACCAGACCAAGTTCAGATCAACGTAACCAATGATGAAGAAATCGTTTCAATGACTGTTTCCGTCGGTGACGGAGATATGGGCCGAGTAATAGGAAGGCGCGGAAGGATCGCTAACGCAATCCGAACTGTTGTGCAGGCCGCAGCAGTAAGGGATGGCATTCCGGTCGCAGTAGAATTCGTAGACTAGTTTCGTTAATGGTATCTAGGGTTCAGGCAGAGCTCATTAGATTAACGACCTAGAACTGGTATCCTTGTTCAACTCGACCACAGATATGGGGCAGGATGAAGTTGCTCGAAGTCGCTAGGATAGGAAAGCCTCATGGCTTAAAGGGTGAAGTTGCTGTCCATCTCATTACCAATATTTTGGAACGCATAGAACCAGGATCAGTGCTTTACCTTCAGGATAAAAGCGAAATGGTAATCAAGTCTTCAAAACAGCACAAGCACCATTATCTAGCTTTATTCGAAGGGATAACTTCCCGAACTTCAGTAGAAGCTATAGTTGGCGAAAAATTGTTTGGTCAGCCCATTGAAGACGAAGAAACGATGTGGGTTCATGAGTTAATAGGAAAAGATGTTGTTGACGGAAGTGGCAGGGGAATTGGGAGCGTTGTCGCAATAGAAACAAACCCTGCAAGCGATCTACTGGTTTTAGAAGAAGGAGTTGTAATCCCTCTAACATTTATGGTGGGGCAGGTTGAACAAATCATTCACGTAGATATTCCTCCAGGGCTACTTTAGGAAGGGCTATATGAGGGTCGACGTATTTACAATCTTTCCAGATCTAGTCGATTCATATTCCACTGTTTCGCTTCTGGGCAAAGCAAAAGATAATGGGTTTTTGGATCTAAGGTGTCATGATATTAGATCCGGTGCCGTGGGTACCCATCGAAGCGTAGATGATGCACCATTTGGAGGCGGGGCAGGAATGGTAATGAAACCTGAACCAATCTTCGAAGTAGTGCGGAGAGTAGACCCTCCCCGCCCATTGATTCTTTTAAGCCCCTCTGGAAAGAAATTTGAACAGGCTGACGCAAAAGAGCTATCGAAGTTGGAAGGGGTATCTTTCCTATGTGGAAGGTACGAAGGTGTAGATCAGCGTGTTATCGATAACCTAGTTGATCGACAAATTTCTCTAGGTGATTTTGTCTTATCCGGAGGTGAAGTAGCGGCACTAGCAATCATAGAATCAGTTGTTCGTCTAATACCGGGTGTCATGGGGAATGAAGAGTCTTCAGTCGAGGAGTCGTTTTCCGAGGGGCTTCTCGAATACCCACATTTCACTAGGCCCAGAGATTATCAAGGTTTTACCGTTCCGGAGGTACTTATTTCAGGGGATCACAAGGCAATCGCTCAATGGAGAAAAGCTAAGTCGCTTCTTAGAACCATGGAAATCCGCCCTGACCTGATACTCAAACGCGGAGGACTAACAGAAGAGGAAACAAGACTTCTAAAGGCGTACTCTGATGGGGCATATCAAGATTTAGAAGATTAAATTAATTGTGTAGATTGTTTTCCGCCGAATACTCCGTATCCTTAAGGATCTAGTCAGGACCTCAACCCCCTAAAATGAATAAGATCGAATTATGAAACTTACTGATCAAATTGACAAAGCAAACATCCGTGAAGATATCCCCGATTTTTCACCTGGCGATACTGTCAAAGTACACGTTCGAGTTGTAGAGGGGAATAGACAACGTATTCAAATTTTTGAAGGTGTAGTGATAGGTCGCCAAGGAGGCGGCATAAGCGAGACATTCACAGTACGGAAAGTTTCATTTGGTGTGGGAGTTGAACGGACATTTCCTGTCCACTCTCCGATCGTTGACAAAATTGAAACGGTATCTCGTGGACGGGTTAGACGAGCAAAGCTTTATTACCAACGAGGTAGAGTAGGCAAGAGAGCCAAGATCAGAGAAAAAAGGGACTAGTCGTCACCCCACCGGAGGTCTATTCTCCCGACTTGCCCAACACCCCTTATGCCAGTGGCGCCGAAGATCAGCTGCAGCATATGGAACGGCAACAATATGCCCACTCCCGGGAGGTATCTCTCTATTGCACCCAGGGCATATATATGATTTTCGGGCTTGATACGGTTGGATAAAAGTTACTTCACATTCTTCTTCAGTCCACATGGTTCAATTAACCTAACCAAGCCCAGAGAACAAGGGCAATAAGCATAACTATGCCAATAGCTACAAACCAATAGTCAAATTGTGACTTACGGTGTCTTCGGGTCGGATTAAAGCCCACATGTCTAGTATTGTTGTTTTATGGAAGAAATTCAGTTAACCCAAGAGGAAAATATCGCAACTGTTACGATCAACAGGCCTAAAGTCAAAAATGCTATAACAAGTGATATGTTCGACGAGCTCCAACGTATATTTATTGACCTTGGATATAGAGACGATATCAGAGCAGTAATTATCACTGGGGCAGGTGATGACTTCTGTTCCGGAGCAGATGTAAGTGCGATGAGTACCAGCAGTGATGGCCCTCGACTGCATCAACTTGAATCTATGCGTAAAGTCGGCGATTGTTGCCTTTCATTATTCAATATGCCAAAGGTGACTATTGCAAAAGTATCCGGAGTCGCAGTAGGAGCAGGGATGAATCTCGCTTTGTGTTGTGACCTGGTAGTGGCTTCGGAGGATGCCCGATTCAGTGAGATCTTTGCAAAGAGAGGGTTATCAGTTGACTTCGGAGGATCATTTTTGCTGCCGAGAATCGTAGGTCTCCAGAAAGCAAAAGAACTCGTTCTCTTAGCAGATATCATCTCTGCTTCAGAAGCGAACAGAATGGGACTCACCAATTATGTTGTTTCTCAGGATCAGCTCAATGGAAAAGTTATGGAACTAGCTCAAAAAGCAGCTAGCGGACCTCCTCGAGCTCTTGCTATGAGTAAGGCAATGTTGAACAAATCATTCTCAAACTCTATTCAGGATGCACTTGACCAAGAGGGAACATCACAAACCGTCAGTTTCACGACAAAAGATGTATCAGAAGCCATGAAAGCATTTCAAGAGAAAAGATCTCCAAGGTTTAACGGTTGGTAGATAAACTTCGTTCTCCTATCGCTGGGCTCAGGGTTGCAACATTAACGATGTTTGCAGTTGTTTCTTTTGCTTGTGGGGCTTCTTCCGCCCCAGAAATACCTATGGGTTCTAACGGTGAAAGTGATTCCGAACTGGCTACAGGAAGAAATATCTGGATTCAAAATTGCTCGAGTTGCCATGGAAGTTCTGGCCAAGGCGGGAGAGGGAAGAAACTTAACGAAGGAGAAATTCTCAAGCTTTACCCAGAGATTGACGGGTTGATCAATGTGATCACCGTAGGAAAGGGGCAAAGTATGCCGGCTTTTGTATCACAGCTTTCCCCTGTGGAGATAGAAGCTGTCTCTAGGTATATTCGCGAAATATTGAATTAGATCCTTAACCACATATTGTGCTCAACTGCTTGATTGTTTACGTGACACACTCGCATGGGTAAAAAAAAGTATTCTAATGGTATGTCATGGGAGACTGAATCGTTCCTTGCTTCGTTAATTTCTGTTAGCGACGCAACAGCTTCCGTCTATAGACGGGACGTCAATGCTTTTATTAGCTGGAGTAAAGAGACAGATATTTTCGAACCAGAAGATGTCACCCGAAGACACCTTAGGTATTACCTCGCATGGTTACAGGAGAATAACTATGCCAGACGAACCATCGCAAGAAAAACATCGGCATTGCGGAGGTATTTTAAATGGGCTCAACAGTCTGGAGTGACCTCAACTGATCCCTGTATCGAAATTCAAGCAACTTTGGGAGAGGGTAGGCTTCCTAGGGTTCTGAAACAGCAAGAAATCAAAGTTTTTTTAGATTCTCCTAGGGCATCAATTGTCGATGACGACGGACCCCGTCGCCTCAGGGATGATGCTGTACTGGAGTTATTGTACGGGAGCGGACTTCGAGTAAGTGAACTATGTTCGCTGACACTAAAGTCATTCGATTTTCGGAAAAATCTAGTACGTGTTCTTGGTAAAGGGGAAAAAGAACGTCTTGTTCCTCTCTCGGAGAAATCAGTGACGGCAATCAATGCTTGGGTATCCAAAGGTAGATCTGAATTACTAATGGGCTTTCAGGATCATGGTTTTCTATTCGTTAATCTTCGAGGTAAACCCCTTACTCCACGAGACCTTAGGCGCTTAATCGACCGAAGAGCTCCAGCCCCAACTAACCCTCATGCATTTCGTCATACATACGCAACGCATCTTCTTGATGGCGGAGCAGACCTTAGAGAAGTCCAAGAGTTGCTCGGTCACGCCGATCTTGGTTCAACTCAAATCTATACACATGTGAGCAAAGAAAGACTAAAGAAAGTTCACAAGGAAACTCATCCTCGAGCGTGAACTTCTCTTGCGCTGTAAATCTAGAAGCACTGCAAGTGGGAGATGAATTTCTGCTGGTACACTTCTCTCTGTTCTGCAATCAGTTCAAAAATTCACTTGAAGCCAACCACGGTCGTTTTCGGGCGCAGGTTTCAGGATTCGCTTAACCGTGGGAGGAGAAATTAATGTCACCTGTTGTCACAATGACGCAACTTCTAGAAGCTGGGGTCCACTTTGGTCATCAGACGAGACGCTGGAATCCAAAAATGCAGAGATTTATTTTTGGAGAGCGTAATGGAATCTATTTACTGGATTTGAATCAAACTCTCGATTGTCTAGCTTCCGCATACGCTCAAGTCCGAGATACCGTCGCTGGCGGGGGGTTAGTGATGTTTGTGGGAACGAAAAAGCAAACCAGAGACTCAGTGGAACAGTTCGCTGAGCGCTGTGCCCAGCCCTATGTTAATCAAAGGTGGCTCGGTGGGATGCTGACCAATTTTGAAACGATGGCAAAACGTGTAGCGAAAATGAAAGAATATCAACGGATGAAAGAATCTGGTGAATTCGACGAAATGCCTAAAAAAGAAGCATTAATGCTTTCTAGAGAACTAACAAAACTTGAACGTAACCTGGGCGGTATTAGAACTATGCGTACCAGGCCTCAAATTGTCTTCGTGCTTGACACTAAAAAAGAACATATAGCGGTTACAGAGGCAAATAAGTTGGGCATCCCCGTCATCGCTGTTGTGGATACGAATTGTGATCCTGATGTGATCGACTATGTGATACCAGGTAACGATGATGCTATCCGTTCTAGCGAACTCATGTGTCGAGTTATATGTGAAGCGGTAGAGGAAGGTCAATTAATTGCTTCCAAGCGGATAGGAAATGCGGCGCCTAAGCCTGAAGAGGCCAAAGAAAGAACTGAAGAAGATGATAAGGCTATAGCCGAAGAGCAAGAACAGGCGAAAAAGGCTGCTGCAGAAGCATTCCGTGAAAAAGAGAAAAAGATTGCTGAGGAAATTGCCTCTTCACCTGCTGAAGCCTCATCTGAACAAGAAACTGAAGAAACTAGTTAGGGCGCATAATCATGACAGAGTTTACGGCTAAAGATGTACAGAAACTTCGGCAGGCGTCCGGAGCTGGAATGATGGACGCGAAAAAGGCTCTTGATGAAACTTCAGGAGACTTTGATGCTGCTCTTCAAGCTTTACGTGAGAAAGGACTTGCTAAAGCTGATAGTAGAAGTGATCGAGAGAGCTCAAATGGTGCAATTGCAGTAGCAAGAGGAGATGCTGCAGCTGCAATTGTAGAGCTTAAATCTGAAACTGACTTTTCAGCGAAAGCAGAAGATTTCCTGTCGTTAATTCAGAAGTTGGCAGACTTAGTTCTTGCTGAAGGAGAGGAAGCAGTAAGTCAGATCAGTGATGAAATAGATGATATGAAAATTTCTAAGAAAGAGAATATTCAACTTGGGCTGGTTCAACGAGTCGAAGTTCCGGAGAATGCCCTAATGGATGTTTACTTGCACACTGACCAAGAAGGAAGAGGAATCAATGGTGTAGTGGTAGTAGGTGAAGGGGTCTCAGATGAAGACTTGCATGAAGTTGCTTTACATATCGCATTTGCAAAACCAACAGCATTGAGAAGAGAAGACGTATCTCAGGAAG